>JAVBYH010000381.1 GCA_030824175.1 Bacteroidota bacterium
AGGTCGTTACCTCGGGCGCCCCGGGCGAGATCACGGAACCTAAAAAACTCACCGTCGGCAGCAGATATGGGTACCACATCATCTATATCCGCTCCGTCGTGCCCGAACACACGATCAATATCGACGCGGACTACCGCCGGCTCGAACAATTGGCCCTCCAGATGAAAAGCGCGGGCAATTATCAGCAGTGGGTGGAGGAAATGCGGAAAAATATTTACTGGGAAAAGAAACTTTAACCGCCTTGCAGTTTAGGGGAAAAACCCTTATATTGAGATATTGAAATTATCCATACGCAACAAATCACGAAGGATTTCAGATGGCCCAGCATAAATCGTCAATGAAGCGGATTCGCTCCACAGAGCGCCGCCACGAACGCAATACCGCACAAGAATCGGCAATGAAAACGATCATTAAAAAAGTGCGCACTGAAAAAGACAAAGAGAAGGCATCGGCAAGCCTGAAGGAAGCATCCTCGATGCTCGATAAGCTTGCACTGCGCCGCGTGATCCACCCCAACAAGGCGTCGAACCAGAAATCGAAGTTGACGAAGGTCGTGAACGCTTTAAAGTAACTCACACGTCCTTCCCCGGCGTGCCGGACCCCCTGTATAAAAAAAACGAGCAGAAGATCTCTCTTCTGCTCGTTTTCTTTTCTTGTACCCACACCGCAACGAAGTCCATTGCGTAATTGCAGGGGCGTATTGCATACGCCCCACACGGTCCACTCCTGTCATTCCTTCTCGAACGCCTGATTCCTCACCATCTTCGTCATGTCGTACGGCGCGGGACCGCCGCCGAGATACCTGTGGAACCAGTCGAGATGCGCGTTGTAATAGAACGGCATCGACTTCACGCCGCTCGGCCAGTGTCCGTCGTTCGGAAACACGATCAGCCGCGACGGCACCTTCATCAGCTGAAGGTCCGTGAAGAACTCGAGACTCTGGTTGTACGACACCCGGTAATCGCGTTCGCCGGTGATCACGAGGCAGGGCGTCTTGAAGTTCTTCACATGCCGGTTCGGCGACAACTTCTCGTACATGTCGCTCTCCCACGGCTTCCCGTTGAGTTCCCACTGCGGGAACCAGAGTTCCTCGGTCGTGCCGTGCATCGCCTTCAGATTGTAGACGCCCATCATCGACGCGATCGCCTTGAACCGCGTCGTGTGACCCTCAAGCCACATCATGAAGTACCCGCCGTACGACCAGCCCATTGCGCCCATCCGGTCCTTGTCGACGTACGGGATTGTTTCAAGGGAATCGGCTACAGCCATCACGTCCGTGTAGACCTTGCCCGCCCAGTCCTTCGAGATTGCCGCGGTGAATTCCTGCCCGTAGCCTGTCGAGCCGGCCGGATTGCAGAATGCCACGATGTAGCCCGAACCGCCGTAGACCTGCCAGTCGCCGCGGAAACCGTCGGCCCACTGCGACTGCGGACCGCCGTGCACGTTCAGGATGAGCGGATACTTTTTCGACGGATCGAAGTTATGCGGCGTGACGAGAAATGTGTGGATCGATTTTCCCGTCGGCGACTGTATCCACATTTCCTTCGCGGGCCGTATATCCACGCTGTCCTCGACGCCCTTGTTGATGAACGTCAGGCGCTGCATGTCCTTTCCCTTCGTCGACACGCGATAGAGTTCGACCGGTTCGTTGATCGAGCGCCGCGCGAAGACGATGAATTTTCCGTCGGGCGATACGTCGAACGCGTCGATGAATTTGGCGTCGATGATCTGTTTGATCTCTTTGCTCGCGATGTCGACAGAGTAGAGGGGCACATGCGCCTTCACTTCGGCAAGGAAATAGATCGTCTTCGAATCCGGCGCCCACTTGATGTCGGTGATCCAATTGTCGAATGCCTCGGTGAGCACCGTGCGCGTGCCCGTGGCGCGCTCGTAGAGGGCGATGCGGAAGCAGTCGGACTCGTACCCCGGCGTCGCCTGCACGCGGTACGCGATATACCTGCCGTCTGGTGAATAGATCGGCGTTCCGTCGTACGCCGCATTCCCGCTCGTGATGTTCTTCGCCGTTCCGCCGGCGACGGGGACGATGAACAGATCCTTGTTCGTTGTTTCAGCTTCGTTCACGTCGTGGTTCGAGACGTAACACACTTCCTTGCCGTCGGGCGATACGGCGTACCCGCTTTCGCCGAGAGAGAATGCGGGTGCGTCGAAGTCGCCGGGCGTGAGGTCCGCGTGCTTCTTCGCCGCGATGTCGAACATGAACGTGTGCGAGCGCGTGCCGTCCTTCCACTCGGTCCAATGCCTGTACATGAGACGGTCCGCCATGTGCGCCTTGAGCGGACCCTTCTCCTTCGCGTCGTTCGCCTTTTTGTTCAGCGCGTCGTCCGCTCCGTATTCGGGATACACGTCCGACGAGAAGACGAGGTACTTGCCGTCAACGGTCCACAGGGGATCCGCAACACCCGTCGAGATGTCCGTGAGTTTCCGCGGCTCGCCGCCGTCCATCGGCAGCAGCCACGCCTGTGCGCCGTCCGTGCGCGACGAGGTGAACAACAGCGACGATCCGTCGGGGGACCAGCGGGCGCCGTTGTCCGCAGCCTTGTTATCGGTCATGCGCCGGAGGGCGCTGCCGTCAACATTCATCACATACACGTCGGCATTCGTTTTCCCTTCCGTGAGGAAACTTTCGGTAACGGTGAACGCCACGCGCCGCCCGTCATGCGAAATGCGCGGATCGGAGACGCCTTTAATCTTATAGAGGTCGGCGATGGCGAATGGTTTCTTCTGCGCCTCCGCCAGCTGCACGAGCGCCAGCATCATGATGAAATACATTGCTCTTCTCACTGCGTACCCTTTCCTTGTTGTGTTGTAGGGCGAAATGATATTTCGCCCAGGCGAATGATCGCACCATGGTTGAACCGGGGCGAAACGCCATTTCGCCCTACAGTGATCTATAATTCTTGTTTAAAAACTTCACGAGCGCCTCTTTCCAATGCGTCATCGGCTGCGCGTTCGGCAGACGGTTGTAATGCGCATTCTCGAGCACCGAATAAAACGGCCGCTTCACGGGCGATGCGAATTCCTTCACGCTCGTCTCGAGCAGAGGCGTCTTCAGCTCCAGCGTGTCCCAGATTGTCCGCGCGAACTCGAACCAGGAACATTCTCCTTCGCTCACGAGATGGTACAATCCCGTTTCGCCCGACCGGAGAATCGCGAGCGATTTTTCGGCGATCTCGGTGGTGGGGGTGGGCGAGAGGATCTCGTCGGTGACGACGCGCACCTCCGGTTTTTCGGCCGCGAGCTTCACCATAATGCTCACGAAATTGTTGCCCTTCATGAGCGAGGGGATGCGGCCGTAGATGCCCGAGAGACGGATCACTGTGCCGCGCGACGAGTAGTTGAGCGCGCAGTATTCGCCTGCCAGCTTCGACGTCGAATAGATGTTCAGCGGATTCGGCGCGTCGGTCTCGACATAGGGAGCGCGCTTCCGGCCGTCGAATACGTAATCCGTGCTGTAGTGGACGAACGCGAAGCCGAGCTGCTCCGAGAGCCGGGCGATGTTCAGCGGGCCCTTCGCGTTCACGGCGAACGCGAGTTCGACCTCCGTTTCGCACTTCGGCACGTTATGATATGCGGCCGCATTGAAGACGGCGTCCGGTTTCGCCGCCGTCAGTGCGGCACGCACCGAATCCATGTCCTCGATGTGAATGTCGTTGTATGTCAATGATGTGACCTCGTGTCCCTCACGAGTGCATTGTTCCACGAGGTCGGTGCCGAGCTGCCCGTCTGCTCCGATGATTGCTATGCGCATTCTGCTCCTGTTTTTTGTAGGGCGAGATTCATCTCGCCGTGCCGTTGTTGTTGCTTTTTGTAGGCGAGATTCATCTCGCCAGTTTGTCATTGGTTATATTGCGGCGGCCTGTTCCCACGTCCTCACGCCGTACCGGCTCAGGTAAATGGGGATGTTCTTGAATTTCAGATTCTCTTCTTCGATCGCGCGGATCATCGCACGCTTCTCGCTGGAGCGGTCGCCGCAGAGAAGCGTGACCGATCCGCCGTCGCCGCCCGCTCCGTTCACTTTCCAGCCGAGCGCGTTGTGGGCGCGCGCGATCTCTATGATGCGCAGCGTATCCGGACCGACAAGATCCTTGTGAAGCCGCTCCTGGGCGTCCGTGTTGTCGATCATCGCCTTGCCGAGGCCCGCGAAATCGCCGGCGTACACGGCATCGCGCGATCGTCCCGCGGTGAGCCGAAGCTCGCGCAGTTGCTCGCATTCCGGCCCGGCGTTCTCGAGGTCGCGTATCACCTTCTTGTGGATGTCGGAGGAACTGTGCGGCGTGCCGAGATAGATGAGCGTGAGCCGCCGCTCGAGCTCCCACCACACGGCGTTCGACGGCTGTATCGGCGAGACCGCAGCATGGGGAAACTTGTGCATTTCGATGAAATTGATGCCGCCGTATGCCGAACACAGCTGGTCCTGAATTCCGCATTGCAGCCCCAGCATCGATGTCTCGATGTGGTGGGCGGCGTAGGCGATCTCGTGCGCGGTGCGCTGCCCGGGCGTGATCCGGTCGAGCGCCGCGATGAGCGCCACGGTCACCGCGGCCGACGTGCCCGTGGATGCGCCGGCGGGGGCCTCGGAGAACAGCGTGACTCTGAAGGAATAATCGTTCGGGATCGTCATGTATTCGATCGCCGCCTCGAGCAGGGGATGCTTGTTCCATCCCTTCCGATCGGGTTCCAGTTCGTACCGGTCTCCGAAATTCTCCGCCTCGATGATGATCCGCTGATGACGGGCGTCATGCGCGAAGATCTCTATCTGCGCCTCCGCATACGGGTACACGCCGATGTTGAAGATCTTCCCATGCTCTGCAAACCACGTATCGGTCCAGCCTCCGTTGTCGCAGATTCGGATGGGTGCGACGCTGTTGATGATGCGTATGCGTTCGTTCTTCATGCTCTCGTCTCAGTGGTGAGCCGCTCTGAGTATCCTGTCCATAACCGCACGCCCGATTCCTTCTTCACTGACCTCTTCGCAGTAAATAGCCGCTATGTGTTTCTTGTCGCAGTCTCTGAAAAATGAAAAGACCTTCCTCGCATAATCGTCGAGATCGTCGCACAGCAGCACGGAGCTGAAGGTGCGTACATGCATCGGTGTGTGGAGGCCGATGTAGGCCGAGTCCTCTCCCGGCATCAGCACCGGCATCGTCAACGCCGATGTCACGACGACGCGCGCGTGCGGGGAGTAATGGCGGTACTTCATGCCGGGGCTCTTCGCCGCCGCCGCCGTCTGCTTCGCATAGACTGTTGTCGAGGGGAGCACCGCCTGCAAGTGCTCGAGCGTCACCGCCCCCGAGCGCAGCACGACAGGATGCCTGCCCGTGCAATCGACGACCGTCGACTCCACGCCGACGTGCGTCTTCGAACCCTGCAGCACACAACTGATGCGCCCGTCGAGGTCGTCGCGCACCGACTGCCACGACGTCGGGCTCGGCCGTCCGGAAATATTCGCCGACGGGGCCGCAATCGGCACTCCGCACGCCTTTAAAAAATCCTGCGCCGCTTCGTGCTTCGGCATGCGTATCCCGATCGTTTGCAATCCCGCCGATACGAGCGGCGAAATGCTCTTCCGCTTCGGCAGAATCACCGTTACGGGACCCGGGAAGAAATTATCGATGATCGTCTGCGCGTCCGGCGTGATTCTCCCGGTGAGCAACGATATCTGCGCGATTGTCGAGACATGGACGATCAGCGGATTGTCGGAAGGGCGGCCTTTCGCGGCGAAGATCTTCCTGAGCGCCGCTTCGCTGAAGACATTCGCACCGAGCCCATACACCGTCTCCGTGGGAAACGCCACGACCTCGTCCTTCAGGATGAAGCCGGCGGCTTTGCGTGCCGATCGGGTATATGTTGTGCGGAGTGAGTTCATTGGAGAAATATACAAAAAATTGTAAATAACTGTGAATTTTCTTTTATTATGTGCATCTATCTATTCACTTATTAATACAGGGGATCGTATGCTTATGGCTTTGATGGTTGCAGCGGCAGTGACATTGAGTGGCGGCGAAGGTGCGGCAGCGGACAATGGATCGCCATTCTTACAACGGATGCAGACGACCGCCGCGTTCTCGGCGACACAGAATGCGCGCCTCGAGCACGCGCAGCAGCTTCTCGAGAAACTCACGGCGGTGAAGGGCAAACGCACCGTTGAGAACACGCTTTCGCTCTACGACAAACTTCTCACCGACCTCGACGCAGCAGGCTCCCAGTCCGGCCTCATCGAACAGGTGCATCCCGATTCGGCGATGCGCGATGCCGCAGAAAAATTCACGCAGAAGGTGTCCGCTTTCGGCGCGGAGTTGTCTCTTAACCGGAGCGTCTACGAGGCGCTCGTGGCGATCGACATCTCGGGTGCCGACGCCGTGACGAAGTTCTACGTCGAGAAGTCTCTCCGCGATTACCGTCTCTCGGGCGTGGACAAGGACGACGCAACGCGCGCCAGGATCAAGGCGCTGCGCGACGAGCTCGTGCTCATCGGCCAGGATTTTTCACGCAACATCCGCGACGACGTCCGCGTGGTGTACGCCAACAGCGCCGCCGAACTCGAGGGGCTTCCCCAGGACTTCATCGATCGGCACACACCCGAAGCCGACGGCCGCATCAAGCTCACAATCAATTATCCCGATGCGATCCCCGTCTTCACGTACGCAAAAAGCGAGGCCCTCCGCAAGCGCCTGTACATGGAATATTTCAACCGCGCGTTCCCGAAGAATGTCGATGTGCTGAACAACCTTCTCGCCAAACGCTATGAACTTGCACGCCTGCTCGGCTTCGACAATTATGCGGCATACGTTACCTCGGACAAGATGGTGGCCTCCGAAAAGAATGCGTCGACGTTCATCGACCGTATCGCCGACGCCTCCGAGGTCCGCGCAAAAAAGGAATACCTCCAGGTGCTCTCGCGGAAACAGAAGGACGATCCCGCCGCGACGCTCGTGAATTCGTGGGAGTCGGGCTACTATGCCGAACTCGTGCGCAAGGCGGAATATAATTTCGACGCCCAGTCCGTGCGCCCCTATTTCCAGTACGACCGCGTGAAACAGGGCGTGCTGGACGTGATGAGCACGCTGTTCGATGTCACATTCAAACGCAATACCACTGCACCGGTGTGGGACAAGTCCGTCGAGTGTTGGGAAATTTTCGAACACGACTCGCTGCTCGGCCGCTTCTATTTCGACATGCATCCGCGCGAAAACAAATACAACCACGCCGCGCAATTCAACATCAAGAGCGGCATCGCCGGCAAGCAGATTCCCGAGGCGGCACTCGTCTGTAATTTCCCGGGCGGTATCGAGGGTGATCCGGGATTGATGGAACACAATGATGTGGAGACGTTCTTCCACGAATTCGGACATCTTCTCCATTCGCTCTTCGCGGGACGTCAGCCGTGGATTGGCATCAGCGGCATACAAACGGAATGGGATTTCGTCGAGGCGCCTTCACAGCTTCTCGAGGAGTGGGCGTGGGATGCGTCGACGCTCGCGACGTTCGCGAAGCATTATAAGACGAACGAACCGATTCCCGCCGCACTCGTCGCGCAGATGAAGGCTGCCGACGAATTCGGCAAAGGCTTGAACGTGCGACAACAGATGGCGTACGCAAAACTCTCGCTCTCGTGCTACGATCGTGCACCGTCCGAAGCGAATCTCGATGTCCTGAACAAGACACTGCGCGAAAAATACATCCCGTATCCGTTCGTCGAGGGGACGCATATGTACACATCCTTCGGGCATCTCGACGGATACTCGGCGATCTATTATACCTACATGTGGTCATTGGTGATAGCGAAGGATTTCTTCACGCAGTTCGACCAGTCGCATATGCTTGCTCCGGGAATGGCTAAAAAATACCGCGACACGGTGCTCGCCCCCGGAGGATCCTTGCCCGCCGCCCAGCTGGTGCGGAATTTCCTAGGCCGCGATTTTAACTTCGACGGCTGGCAAAAATGGCTCGAACAGTAACGCTGTAAGTTGTTGTTATTTAACGGGTTGTGTCGATCGGCGGGCGCCCTCGGGTGCCCGTCACCGTTTGCACACGGCCTTTCCCGCCGCCGCCTCCATGCCTTCTTCCCTCGGTTTCCACCCAGGTTTCGGTCCGGGCGCAAAAAAAACTATCGTTTGCCGAAAAAAACAATTAAATTTTACACGGAAATTTTGTATCTTATACAGCTTTTATGCGCTTGGGTGCCGCTTTCGATGCAATTTCCCACTCTTAGCACCCTCTGCTCGTGTTCAATGAAAATGATTCACAACCATACAAATCAATGAAAGGTAGAAAATAACTATGCCTAAATATGTCTACTTCTTCGGCGCAGGCAAAGCCGAAGGCAAAGCGTCGATGAAGAATCTTCTCGGCGGAAAAGGTGCGAACCTCGCCGAAATGATCAACATCGGCCTCCCCGTGCCCGCAGGTTTCACGATCACGACGGAAGTCTGCACGCACTATACGGCCAACAAGGGCGCATATCCGAAAACGCTGAAGAGCGAAGTGGAAGCCGCGTTGAAAAAAGTTGAAAAAGCGATGGGCGCGAAATTCGGCGATCCGAAAAATCCGCTTCTCGTCTCCGTCCGCTCGGGCGCTCGCGCATCGATGCCCGGCATGATGGACACCATCCTCAACCTCGGACTCAACGACACCGTTGCCGAAGGTTTGGCCAAGAAGACTGGCAACGAACGCTTCGTGTACGATTCGTACCGCCGCTTCGTGCAGATGTACGGCGACGTCGTGCTCGGCCTCCAGGCACAGCATAAGGACGAGATCGATCCGTTCGAAGTGATCATCGAAGAAAAGAAAAAAGAAAAAGGCGTGCATCTCGATACGGACCTCACAGCCGAAGATCTGAAGGACCTCGTGAAGCTCTTCAAGCAGGCCATCAAGGAAAAAACAGGCAACGATTTCCCGCAGGATCCGATGAAGCAGATGTGGGGAGCCGCGAGCGCCGTGTTCAACTCATGGAACAATGAACGCGCCATCGCCTACCGCAAGATGTACGACATTCCCGAAGCATGGGGCACGGCAGTGAACATCCAGTCGATGGTGTTCGGCAACATGGGCCTCGACTCGGGCACAGGCGTCGCCTTCACGCGCGATGCTGCCACGGGCGAAAACTATTTCTACGGCGAGTACCTCATGAACGCGCAGGGCGAAGACGTCGTCGCCGGCACGCGCACGCCGCTCCACATCTCGCAGCTGAAGACGGACGAACCGCGCCTCTACAAGGAACTCGACACGATCCGCAAGAAACTCGAGAAGCATTACCGCGACATGATGGACGTCGAATTCACCATCCAGCAGGGCAAGCTCTACATGCTCCAGTGCCGCGTCGGCAAGCGCAC
>JAVBYH010000010.1 GCA_030824175.1 Bacteroidota bacterium
GCTTGTCGCGGGCGCATGGGAAATGCATGTGCTGTCAAGACGGCACGGCCTGAGCTCCGTACAATGGTGGCTGCGCCATGCACCGGCGCTCATCACCTTATGTTCGGGAGCGATGCTCACCGTAATCGTCGGCAGGCTCGTCTTCGATATCGAGACGCGGAACCTACAGGTCGATTTTGAGCATCTTTCCGCTGTGCAGCAGAATGAGATCCGCGACCAGCTCGCGGAAACAAGCCAATCGTTTCACGCCCTCGCCGACAGAATTCGGTTCTTGCATCCTTCGGCGGATTCGCAAATCGACCTCGAAATTGTCGAAGTGCTGCCCGACGGTTCGTTGCATGCACTTGCCCGTACACAGCCGGGCACAACGGACGGCGAGCCGGTGTCGATCGCACAATTGAGCAGTTATGAACACATAAACGTGGCACCGTTGTTCCTGTCCGGCCGCACGCTGACAATCGTTACACATCACGGCGCCGGTTTCAGCCATGCCCGTCCGATATGGTACGCGCTTTCCGCGGGAGCATCAGGAGGGCTGCTGACTGCCATGATCACGCTCCTGGTCGTGTTCATCACGCGCCGGAAAGAGGCGCTGGAGCAGACGATTCAGAAGGGTACGGTTGAACTGCGTGAAAGCGAACAGCGTTTCCGCAACCTGTTCGAACTGTCGCCCGATCCGCACCTCCTGTTCCAGGACGGGCGCATCGTCGACTGCAACGACGCCGCCATCACGATGCTGCGCGGGTCGCGGCCGAAGCTGTTGGGACTGACAATCCTCGATCTGTCGCCTCCGATGCAGCCGGACGGAAGATCGTCTGCCGAAAAAACGGAAGATGCCAGACGGCAGACGCTTATCGACAAGACTGTGCACGTCGAATGGCTTGGCCGAAAACTTGACGGCACGCTGTTCTGGGCCGAGGCTTCGCGCACAATGCTGACGATAGACAAACAGGACATGTCCTTCATCGCCTTCCGTGATGTTTCGGACCGTAAACAGTTTCAGACGGATCTTGAACGGACGAACAACGAGTTGAGAGATGCCGTTTCCCGAACGGAGGAGATGGCGGCGCGGGCCGAGGCGGCCACCGTTGCCAAGAGTAATTTCCTTGCGAACATGAGCCACGAGATTCGCACACCGATGAACAGCGTCATCGGATTCACGGGCCTGCTCATGGATACGCCGCTCACAGAGGAACAGCGTTCCTTCGCCGACCTCGTCCACATGAGCGCGATGTCACTCATGACGCTCATCGACGATATCCTCGATTTTTCGAAACTTGAAAAGGGTACGTTCATGCTCGAGGAAAAGCCGTTCGACCTGCAGTTGACGCTCGACAATTTCGCATCGGTGTCTGCGTTGCAGGCGCATGAAAAGGGCGTAGACTTCGTATGCATTGTCGATCCGGATGTGCCCGTGCTCCTCGCCGGCGATCAGGGGAGGTTGCAACAGGTGCTCTCCAATCTTACCGCGAATGCCGCGAAGTTCACGGCGAAGGGGTGCATCACCGTCCGCGCGAGCCTAGCATCGGACACCGGGGAGCAGGCGGTGGTTCGCTTCAGCGTGTCTGATTCCGGGATCGGCATTTCCGCCGACAAACAGGAGATGATCTTCCAGATGTTTTCGCAGGTCGACATGTCGTCGACGCGTAAATACAACGGGGCGGGCCTGGGCCTTGCAATTTCGAAACAGCTCGTGAACCTGATGAACGGCGAAATCGGAGTCTACAGCGCCGAGGGCAGGGGGTCGGAGTTCTGGTTCACCGTACCGCTGGCAAAACAGCCCGCAGGCGGTAACGACACGCCGCTCTTCCCCGATGTCATCGGAAAGCACATCCTCATAGCCGATGCGAGCGCTGGAACCAGGATGATGCTCTCGCTTCGTCTGCATTCGCTCGGCGCGCGTGTCGAGGAGGCGTGCGATGTGTCCGCAATCCTTGAATTCCTCCACGCAATGAAGGACGCCGGAGACCCGTTTGATATTCTCATGCTTGATATGCATATGGCGGGAACGGAATGCTCCACACTCGCCGGCAGGGTGCTGGCCGATCCTTCCCTGAGCGGCACACGTCCCCTTCTCATGGTGCGCCAGGGTCAGCACCACACGATTCATGAACTTGAAAAATTCGGCGCGGAGTCGATCATGATAAAACCGATCACCAACGCTGAACTCCTGTCGTGCCTCAGGAGCGCCGCACGATGAGCATCCACGGCAACATGACAGGCGTCGTAGTATTGGAATTGATGACCATCCAACCGATTCCGGTCTTCTGGCTCGTCATTCTCATCGGTCTTGCACTCACCGGCGCCCTCGCCGTCATTATCAGGTTCTCTCGCCGCCGGCGCGAGGATCTTGAGCGCCTCGTCGCCGAGCGGACGGCCGAACTGCGGGAGAGCGAAGAGCTGTTCCATTCTGTCTGGGACCGGTCCGTTGACGGCATGCGCCTCTGTGACACGTCGGGAACGATCGTCTCCGTCAATACGGCGTATTCGACAATGGTGGGAAAGAGCGTTGAAGAATTGAAAGGAAAATCCCTCGGCGTTGTGTACTCCGCCGATGAAGCGGAGCGCATCCTTCAGATCTTCGTCAGGAATGCCGCGGCAGGAGACGTCGCCAAGTACATCGAGAAAAGGATCACGGCTTGGAACGGCGACGTACGATGGGTTGCCGTCTCGAACGTGATCCTGAATTTCACGAGCGGATCGACATTCGTGTTGAGCATCTTCAGGGATGTCACAGAGCGAAAGCAGGCGGAGGAAGAGTTGAACCGTGTGGGAGCTGACCTGCGTGAAACAAACAGGTACCTCGAAGAAGCGACGGCGCGCGCCAACGACATGGCGCTCACCGCAGAGATGGCAAACGCAGCCAAGAGTGAGTTCCTCGCCAATATGAGCCACGAGATCAGGACCCCGATGAACGGCGTCATCGGTATGACGGGACTGCTGCTGGATACGGATCTGGACCCCGACCAGCGCCGCTGTGCCGAGATCGTCCGCAAGAGCGGCGAATCGCTCCTCGTTCTCATCAATGACATCCTCGATTTTTCGAAGATCGAGGCGCATAAGCTCGACCTTGAAATGCTCGAGTTCAATCTCCCGGCGCTGTTGAATGATCTCCATGCCGCGTTTGCCATGCGCTTTCAGGAATGGGGGTTGACGATGGAGTGTGCCGCCGATCCGGATGTGCCCGCACTGCTCCTCGGAGACCCGAGGCGGCTGACGCAGATTCTCAGCAATCTCACGGGCAATGCCATCAAGTTCACACACGCCGGCACAGTGTCGGTTCGTGTGACGCTCGTTGATCTGACGGGAAGCACGGTCCGGCTTCGCTTCTCGGTGCTCGACACTGGCATCGGCATCGCGGACAACAAGATCGGACTGCTGTTCAATAAATTCAGCCAGGTGGACATGTCGACAACCAGGCGCTATGGCGGTACCGGTTTGGGGCTCGCCATTTCGAAACAGCTTGCCGAACTGATGGGCGGAGAGATTGGCGTGACCAGCAGGGAAGGCGAAGGATCGGAGTTCTGGTTCACAGTGCAAGTGGGTTTGCAGACCGGAGATGGTGCAATGACGAATGCACGACCTTCGTCTACAGACGCGACAAGTCTGACAGTAGGATCAGCCTGCGAACGTCCTGCAGCCGTCGAAACGCTGAACCGGCTCGCCGGCAGTGCAGCACGCATTCTCATTGCCGAAGATAATTGTACAAATCAGCAGGTGGGCCTCGGCATTCTGAACCATCTCGGGTTGTCCGCTGACATTGCAGCAAACGGTGAAGAGGCGATCCATGCGCTCGAATCAACTCCGTACGACCTTGTGCTGATGGATGTGCAGATGCCGGTGATGGACGGCATCGAGGCGACGCGGATCATTCGAAGCTGGACGCCAACCGCCGTCGGGGACG
Organism: Bacteroidota bacterium; assembly: GCA_030824175.1. Taxonomy (GTDB): domain Bacteria; phylum Bacteroidota; class Ignavibacteria; order UBA10030; family UBA8401; genus CAISDA01. Next base: position 3,905 of record JAVBYH010000010.1, read on the forward strand.
ATGGTCTCCTCTCACCGATGACCGCACTCCGGAATCCTCGCATCCCGATTATCGCCATGACAGCCCACGCCATGAGCGGAGACAAGGAGTGGTGCGTGAAGGCGGGCATGAATGACTACATCGCAAAGCCCGTGTCACCGCGGAGCATTATGGAGATGCTTGAAAAATGGCTCCCGAAGAAGAACGGTGTCGAAGACGCGCACACTCGCGCGGCTGACGATGCGTTGCCGGCTGCGGACGTTCCATCCGGAATCCACCTCTTCGACAGTGTCGGCCTGGTGACGCGCCTGATGGGCGAGGAAGAGCTTGCGCGCATAGTGATCACGGGTTTCCTCGGCGAAATGCCGGTCCAGATCGCCGCGATGAAGGAGATGCTCGCCGCCGGAAATGCACCGGCTGCGATGCGTCTGGCGCACGGCATCAACGGCGCCTCGGCAAGCGTCGGCGGCGATCGCCTGCGCGATGTCATCGCACGTGTCGAGGCCGCCGCCAAGGCGGACGACATCGATGCCGCACGGATGCTTGTTCCCGATGTTGATGCCGAATTTACAGCATTGAAAGATGCATGTGAGGCATGGATGGCACACTGAACCTCCCGCCACGCCGTGTTGGGTCCGGAACTTTGAATAACAGGCGACTGTTATTTTTTTATCCGCTTCGCATATCTCAACATCGTGATGGAGGCATTATGAAGAGATCCGTTCGGGTTGGCCTGTGTGCGTTCGTGATTGCCATTGCTGCAACACATGCGTTCGCACAGTTTTCTGTAGAAAGCCTGCTCGACGGCAGCCAGGCCGGCACAATGTCCGATGGAACCGGGACGGCGTTCGGGAGATTCAGCGCGGACCTGAAGACGCTGACATTCCAGGTAACGGTCGCGGGACTCTCGGGACCGATCGGCGCCGCACACTTCCATATTTTCCCCGCAGGTACGGTGGTTCATCCGATCTCGTTCACCGGCAATACTGCAACCGGCACGTGGACGGACTTTCCCGACTCCCTCATCAGGTACTTTGTGAAGGGCGACATCTACATCAACGTTCACACAGCGATGTATCCCGCGGGTGAAATCTCCGGGTTTCTCTCTCCCGTTCAATTCATGTTTACGGTGGATATGAATGGGCAGCAGGCCGGTACGAGTTCGACGGCCCGTGGCACCGGTCTTGTACGCTGGGGGGATCCATCGGGACCAGGCGGCATCACCATGCTCGCCTACAGCATCACGATCGCAGAGTTGAACGGCGCCTACTCGGCCGCGCACTTTCACATGCTGCCCGGTAAGAATGTCGTGCATCCGATCGTCTTCACCGACAGCACGGCGATCGGTACATGGGAGGATGTCCCCGACAGCATGCTCATTCATCTGCTCCGCGGGAAGCTGTATGTGAACGTGCACAGCTCGACGTTCCCTGCCGGCGAGATCGCGGGGGCGGTCGTGCCCAGAGGTGAGATCCCCTTCGCCGCTGCGATGGATGGTAACCAGGCAGGCACCGTATCGACGGGCCAGGGGACCGCATTCCTTGTGCTCAGTGCCGATGCCGCTGAGATGCGGTATGCGGCGACATACGGTACGTTGACGGGCATATATTCGGCGGCACATTTCCACACGTCGACCACCGGAAGCGTGATCAGGCCCCTCGCGTTTTTTGCACAAGCGGCGAGCGGGGTCTGGCGGGGTTTCACCGATACGAACCTCGTCGACCTGCTTCGGGGACGCGTGTATCTGAATGTTCATTCATCAACGAATCCTGCAGGTGAGATTCGCGGTGACCTGAAATATTACGACGGGACATTCACATCATTGATCAACGGCGGGGAAGCCGGCAATCCGTCTCTCGCCACGGGGACCGCGTGGATGCGGCTCGGAACGGACGGAGACAGTTCCGAGTATCGCGTCACATGGACGGGACTCACGGGCGCGTACACGAATTCGCATTTTCATCTGTCGCCGGGGGGACGCGTCGTGCATCCGCTAAAGCTTGTGGATACGACAACGGCACAGGGTGCGTGGCTGATGCCCGATTCGCTGTACGGGGGGCTGCTCCGCAATCAACTTTATCTCAACGTACATTCGACCGTCTACCCCGCAGGCGAGATCCGCGGGACCGTGATGATCGGATCGGGAAAGATTACAACTGTTGGGCGGGTTGAGGAGTTGATACCCGCAGCATTCGAACTCGACCAGAATTATCCGAATCCATTCAACCCTGCGACGACGATCAGGTTCTCGATCACGGATCCGGATGTCGTAACGCTCGCAGTGTATAACATCCTGGGTCAGCGTTTGTCGACGCTGCTCGCGGAGCGGCGCGAAGCTGGCACATACTCGGTCACATTCGACGGGCGCTCCCTTGCGTCGGGAGTGTACTTCTATCGGCTCTCGACCCACGGCGGACAATCGATGACGCGCAGAATGGTGATCATGAAATGATCCGCGCCCGTGTTACGAACGGTCGAAGTATGTCTTGATCCGGCCCGCGCGCACCCGCGCCGTCAGCCATCCGGTGATCGTCGCTTCGTCGGAATTCTTCAACTGCCGTCCTGTGTACGCCACAATGACGATGGCAAGCATTTCCGGTTGGTCCGATCCGCCATACACGAACGATTCCGCGTACGTGCACGCGGTGACCTGGGGATATAACACGCGCAATTCCGCAAGCAATTGTTTCCCGAGCACCATGCGCGTTTTGATGCTGTCCAGATGCCGTTTGTTCTCGTTCAATGCGACGAGCAGTTGATTGTTCTGTCCTTTCAGATTGTCCAGTTCCGTCGTCTTCCCCAGCGCATCTGAAAAAGAAAATCCCTGCAGGATGCTCACTTCAGCATCGTCGATGGAAAAATCCTTGAGCCTGCCGCGGATCGTCTGCTTGTGTTCCTCCGACAAAGAATTTCCGCCGTACACGAGTGTGATCCGCTTGTGCGCCGGATCGATTTCGCTCTTCAGTAAATAGTTGCCCTCGACGATGCCGATGCCGCCGACGAACTGTGTGGCGCGCTGTTGAAATTTTTCCTTCTGGGCCAAACCGTATCCGAAGTAAATGCTGGGAATGAGCGTCGCGACCGTGATGACGGTGATCCACCGGTTGATCCGGGATTTCTGCGCGTCGCTGATGGGTGTACGGATCGGGAAGTTCAGCACCTGCGAGATGATCACCGAGGAGATGGCGATGAATACCGTATTGATCGTGAAGAGATAGAAGGCGCCGATAAAATAATTGTATTGTCCCGTGCCCAGACCGTACCCGGCCGTGCATAAGGGCGGCATCAGCGGAGAGATGAGCATCGCTCCGATGATGACCGCCGTCGAATTCATGTTCAATCCGACCGAGGCAATGATGATCGCGAAGACAAGGATCCAGAGGTTCGTCCCCCTGAAATTGATGCCTTGTTCGATCGCGTTATGAATCTTGTCATAATGCTCGAGGTCGCTGTCGAGATTCAGATGGTGCAGGATTGTGGCGATCATAGGCGCGGTGTCTGTGTGAGTGTCGCAATACGATGTACCAAGATAGCCGGCCGTCCGCAGAAAAGCAATCAATTGGGGGCGGGAAACAGATCGTGACGAATGGCCAATATTGAACAATTGATAACTATTGGCTGGCAATTTCGTGACCTTTATAGGAAAAACCCGAAATAGGCCCCCCCATCCATGGCACGGGATTTGGAGTTGTATTGGCAAGCTCTCTCATCACTATACTTGTCATTACAAGGATATCCTCATGTCACATCGTTACCATATCATCATCATGGTTTTCTTTCTCATCTCCGGGATGGACCGATCACCCGCGCAATGGACGCAAACTGAGAGCAAGTATGGCGGAGAAATTCGCACTCTCGCTGTTGCAGGCCCGGATCTCTTCGCCGGGACCGCCTTTGCCGGCGTCTTCCGCAGCGCGAACCAGGGCGTCACATGGAAGGCGGTCAATACCGGCCTGACAAGCATGGCAGTGAATACGGTGATAGGTTCCGGGACAACTCTCTTTGCAGGGACCAATGCCGGCATCTTTCGTTCCACGGACGGCGGCACCTCATGGAGCCCCGCCAACACAAATGTGACAAACCAGACCGTGAATGCGTTTGCCGTGAAGGGAACGACAATTTATGCCGGGACTGCCGCCGGAGTATTTCTCTCGAACAACAACGGTACGTCCTGGTCCCAGGCCGACACGGGATTAACGGGCACTTGGGTGACCGCGTTTGCCGTCATCGAATCGACGGTGTTTGCCGGCCTCACAAACGGCGGCGGCGGCGTGTTCCGTTCCACGAACAACGGAGCGAGCTGGACAAAGGTGATCACCGGCCTGACGAACACCCGTGTGAACGCGCTAGCAGTCGTTGGGACGACCTTGTTCGTGGGCACGCGCGCCGGCGTGTTCATCTCCACGAACGGCGGATCTAACTGGTCGCCGGCCAACAACGGATTGACGAAACTGTTCATCCTGTCGCTTGTCGTATCGGGAACCGACATCATCGCCGGAACACTCGACGGCGGTGTCTTCCGTTCGTCGAACAATGGCGCGAGCTGGACGCAGGTGAATACCGGCTTCACGCACAAGCGTGTCAATGCGCTTGTTGCCTCCGAAGGAGTTATCCTTGCCGGCACCGACGCCGGTGTCTTCCGCTCGACAACCCTCGGTGCGGAGTGGACGGAATCGAACAGCGGCCTGGAGCATATCAACGTGTACTCGTTTGCCGCATCGGGCACGCATCTTTTTGCCGCCACATGGAACGGTGTGCTGCGGTCTTCGAATAACGGCGCGGAGTGGACTCCCGTGAACATCGGCCTGACCGACACCTACGTAAACGCGCTCGCCGTGTCTGGCGCCACTCTCTACGCAGGCACGAACGGCGGAGGGGTGTTTCGTTCGGCCGATAACGGTGCGCACTGGTTACCGGTCGATTCGGGGCTGACGAATAAACAGATTACTTGCCTTGCCGCTTCCGAAGCGACTGTGATTGCCGGAACGGCTGGGGGGGTGTTTTTCTCCTCCGATCATGGGACGAGCTGGACCGCGGCGGAAGGGGCGATGAAGAATGTGAACGTGCAGGCGCTTGCCGTATCCGGAAAATACATTCTCGCCGGCACGATGAGTTCCGTGTACAGATCGATGGACAATGGCGCGAGCTGGACGTCGGCCGCGAGCGGACTCACGGGATCCGGTGCGAACATCAAGTGTCTTGTCGCTTCAGGTCAGAGAGTCTTTGCCGGTACGGCCGATGGCGTGTACCGCTCCGCCGACAGCGGTGCAACCTGGAGCAAGGCGAGCGTCGGATTGACAATGACGTTGGTCAACGGCCTCGCCGTCTCCGGTTCGAATGTCTTCGCCGCGGGCGGAGGGCCGGTCAGCGTCTTCCATTCATCGAACAACGGAGAGAGCTGGTCTGCAGTCACCACCGGATTGCCGCCGTCTACCGCCTTATCGGTGGGGGTGTTCGGCACACACCT
>JAVBYH010000079.1 GCA_030824175.1 Bacteroidota bacterium
TGATTATGTGAGAGTATCTCCCGAAACAATCGGCCGTTTTTCCGATATGACACCGGCAGCGCAAACACGGCGTCAATGAACCCGGACTGCGCGAACGGCATGAAGTTTGCGATCGTCGCGTCCAAACTCGCCTGTGCGTCGCTGCTGTAATTGGGCAGCCGTGTCCTCACCGCCCACAGGTCAAGATAGTTTTCAATTCCCACCTTCGAAACGTCCGGCATCGTGTCGAGCATGTGAAGAATTTCTTCATGTACTCCCGATTGCATCACCCGCTCCACGTCGGCGTTGAAGAGGCCGCCCCTGCCCGCCCGCAGTGTTCCATAGAGAGCCTCAACGTTCCTGGTGCGGATGGTTTTCGCGCCGTTCATCGCCAGACGGTTCAAGTATTGCCGCCGGGCGACTTCTCCGAAGCCTCCGTCCATCAGCATAAATTTCGAACTCTCCAATCCCGCATAATGACGCAATCGCAACGCCGTGGATGCGGGTTCGATGAGATTGGTTTGCGCCACATAGTCGCTGACGAGGGTGATGATGGAGGGGGCATCGGTCAGCGGCGTATCGTGCACCGCATGCGCGAATCCTTCACGGCGCGCGATGGCGAGTGGGATCGCAACATCCGGATCGGCCGCATCGCCGAACGTGTGGGTAGAAAAATTTTTCTTCCCCGAGGCGAGAAGGAACGACAAGAGTACCCTGGAATCGATCCCCCCGGACAGCCCGAGGCTGATGCGGAGGGGACCGTCCACGGCCTGGCCGACCGTGCGGCCGAGCCTGTCGATGATTTCCACCGGCCGGCATGTGTCGCGCGCCGTCGGAGAAAATGGGGAGAATGACGATGTGACTCCCGTTCTGCCGATCGAAAGACGACCGGCGGGACCGAGGCGCTTGGCGCCCGCGACGGTGCTGTCGTGCGTCAATTGATTGAAGATCATCCATCGGGATCCCAGCGCGGAGTAATCGATGGTTAATCCGCCGAGATAGAGCGCGATCCAATCCAATCGGGAACTGATCACAACCTCGTGCGGCGTCTCACACCAATGGAGCGTCCGAAGTCCAAGCCGATCGTTCCGTATCGTAAACGTGTCGTGAACGAACGAGAGGTGAACGAAGTGACCTTCCAGCACGCCAATGATATCGTCCCGCTCCGCAATGTCGTCCCAATCGCCGGACGCAAGGAACGAAAATCCCGACTCGTCGTCGAGCACGGGGCATCCGAGAGTGATGGAAAACGCCTCGCAGTTTGTATGCATGCCGGGGTGGCTCAGCGCGCATGTATGCGCCGGGCCGCCCGCCGCGATGTAATACTTCCCCCCCTGCATACAGGTGCCGAGCGCCTCCGGATGCACGGACCGGCAGCGACTGATCGAATCACTATTAACGGAAGAGCCGATAACACCGAACATCCAACTCATGATGAATCCTTGACGAAATGTAGGCCCATCATCGGATGATCGTAAATTTAATATCCCACGCAGCTGCATATCGCGTGTATTGCCTGCTGCCGGCAGGAATTGCGATGGTTGCGCTATAGGAGCCGACGGGCAGCGCCCGGAACACCATATCGGCACCCACGACGAACGTCTGATTCCACGTCATCGACAGCGTCACCGCCTGACCCGGTGCAATGGATATCTGATGCGGAGACGATGTATCGGCCCAGAAGGCGTAGTATTCCGGAATCGTGGCGGAGATTGTCGGATTGGCGGCATCACCCCAACAATGGAACTGCACATGGTGTTTGTTGCGGAAATAGAGGGTCCGCATCGCCAGGGTGGGATTGTTGACGACACACGAGATTGTCATCGGCGAGCCCGCGTGGTACACGGCCGAATCGAGAAAGAATCGATATTCCAATCCGACCCACTGGCATTTTTCCTGGAAGAGACGCGTCCGCAGACGCATCAGCGTGCCGACAAGCCGTGAGAGCTGTGAGAGCTCCCGGTGCTTCTCGAAGGCAGCATCGTCGATCACGACAGACTTCCGCCTGTCGCCGGTGCGGAGGGATATCGAGAACTGAAATCCGTCCATCACCGTTTGGCGATATTCCTCTTTGTAATTGTCGAATCCGTTGAGCATGGTGAGGATCTCCTCGAGCTCCGCGTGCGTGAGCTGCAACGCGAGCGGAGGATACATCGTATCGTCGACGGCGAGGCCATCCGGATCGATCGTCAGCCGTTCATCCACGCCGGCAATGCCGCCCATCGCCCTGAACTCGATCGTCGGATCGTCCGCTTCGATCGGGAGCCCCTGATCGACGGAGGATGTGCATCCGGCGCATGTCATTGCGGCGACAGTCAATGCGAACAATGCGCAGAAGGTTCTCATTGCACGACCACCTCTCCGGTGCTTTTCAGTTTATCGTACGGCACCGACACCATTTTCTCATACCGCACGACCGCTTTACCGTCGACGACAGCTGGAATGTAGCAGATCACGGCGATGCCGCCTTCCTCCTCATACGAGGCGATGGACTTGAGGTCGGCGCGCTGCGACGGCTTCAATTCCGGAAGAGTGTTCATCTCGGCCGGGATGACACCGATGACGTCTATCAGCGTCGATGTTCTCAACCCGACGGACATGTAGTACACAGTAGCGGCGGACTTGTTCACGAGGTCCACATTCTGGTCCTGTGACGCGTTGTCGACGGGTGAACACGACGCGAACATAACAGCCATGAGCAATGCAAAGAGTTTGTTCATTTTCATCCTCTTGATATATAGATGCGCAGCAACGAACATCATTAAAATTTAAAATTAACACCGAATGTCGGGAGAAAACCAAAACTTGATTGTGAAAATTCTCTCCCGTTATACGACACCATGAACGGAATGGGATAATTATACACGTTATAGATGCTCGTGAAGAGTTCCCACTTCACTCCCCAACCGGTCCACGCATATGTCGCACTAATATCGAGCCTGTTATAGAAATGAAGCCTGCTGCTGTAGATGTCGCCGTAATCGAGCACATAGTCGCCGGTGTATGAACCGCCGTACAATAACATCGTATATTCCTGTCGGGGCACCGTTACCGGCTGCCCGGTGGCGGCGACGAACACGACACCGGCCCTCCAACTTCGCCACGGCGAATAATCGATCACGACACTCAGCTGATGCGTATGGTCGAATTTGGGATGAAATGCCCGGCCGTGATTTTTTTCGGCATACTGCCTCCACGCAGAAAGATACGAATAACTCATCCATCCTGTCAACGCCCCGGTTTTTTTCGAGAGCTGGAAGTCTGCGCCATACGCCCATCCTCGGCCGAGTATGACCTCTTCACGGATCTTCTCCTCGCTGGGACTCGTATAGTGCTGCCGGAACATCGGCAGGTTGTTCATCGACTTATAGTACACTTCAAGCGATGCGTCGACGCCGTGCACACCGAACATCGGCGACGATGAAAACACACCGGCAGAGAGCTGCCTCGACACTTCCGGCTTCAGGTATCCGGTGGCGGGGTAATAGACATCGCCCGGAAGCGCCACCATCGACGCCGACAGGAGATGGACGAATTGGTACATACGCGTATACGATGCTTTCACGGAGAGATCGTCCGAAACACTGTACCGAAGGTTGATGCGGGGATCCGTTTCGAGGAACATGCCGTTTGAAAAATAGTCCACCCTCAGACCGGCGTAGAGACGCAGCCGTTGCGTCACATCCACATCGGCGGAAACGTAGTGCTGCAGTTCATCGGCGCCGATGGACACCGTTTCGCTGCCGTTCTCGAACAAGCCTGCCGTGGCGTCGTATGCATGGCGGATAAACGCGCTGCCGAATGCAACGGCGGCCCCCCCGGCCATCCAATATTCGCCGTCGATCTTTGCCGACACGTCCTTCACGGACGGCTTCTTGTGCGACGTGAGATCCGCGAGGTGCGTCGATTGTTCCGACGTATACGATGAATACACAATTGAGAGATTAGTAAAGAACTCGCCGGACCAGATGCGGTTCCATCGAAAATTGTACGCTTCATTCCCCCATCGCACATTCGCATTGAAGAGATCGGCCATCGATTCCTCATCGGGCGTGATGGAGATGTTGTCCCTCCCGAAATATCCGCTCATATACACCCGATCGTCGTCCGAGAATGAATAATTCACCTTTGCAGTGAGATCGAAGATGTAAAAAGCCGGACTGAACTCTTCCGGCTTCGTGGCCGCGAAATAGAGCTGATCGTAATACGAGCGCCGGGCCGAGAGAAGGAACGACCCTTTTTTATCGTCCGACAACGGGCCCTCAACACTGAGCCGGCTCGCAATGAGACTCACGCCGCCCTTCCAGACCGTGGATTCAAGGTTCCCGTCATTCAGCGAGAATGACAGCACCGATGAGAGACGGCCGCCGTACTGCGCGGGCATACCGCCTTTAAGAAATTCTACATTCCGTATCGCGTCGGTGTTGAAGACGCTGAAAAATCCGAAAAGATGGTTTGGATTGTAGACGGTGACCCCGTCGAGGAGGAACAGATTCTGATCGAAATTTCCGCCGCGCACGAAAATGCTGTTCGACAGTTCCTGCCCCGATGCCACACCCGACTGAAGCTGTATCGCCTTCAGCACGTCAACCTCGCCCCCGACTGATGGGAGCGATGCTATTTGCGACATCGGTACAGACACAACACCGATCTGCGTGGAAGAGGTATGGCTGCGATCCATGTCCGCTTCGACGACGACCTCCCCCGTGCGAATCGTCGACTGTCGGAGGTCGAGATCGAGCGGTGTATCCAGGGACTGATCGACGGGGAGACGAATGAACGCCGGCTCATAACCGACATACGACACACGGAGCGTAATACCCGGAGTCGTCTTGGGTCCGGACGCCGGAGTATCCGGCAACCTGATGCTCGGCGCCACACCACCCGGCAGCGAAAAGAATCCAAACGCATTCGTGGTCGTTCCCCGTTTCGTACCATCGATGGCGACTGTCGCCCCGATCAACCGCTCCCGCGTCGCCGCATCACGCACATACCCATGCAGTGATACTTGTGCGCCTGCTGCATGCACACAGAGACACACGAGGATACACAGAACGACTGTCCGCAATGGAGTCATGGCAGTGTCACCCTCAACGTGTCCGAGCTGATACCGGTGAAGATGCCATACGCACCGCGCATATCGGTCGGAATGTCCGTCGTTTCGGTCGGTATGATCGAATCGAGTTCGCCATATTGGACCATCATCGCGATGGCGAAATCGTAATATTTTTTCTCGATCCGCGAAAATACGATCTGATAGATGCCCGACTTCGTTGCGTACGCTCTGCACGATGCGAATTTTCCCTGTATGCCCTCGAACTCGAAGTTCGCCGTGAGCGCACCCGAGGTCTGCCGGAAATATCCCGTCGCGACGCGCACCGGCGACAACGGATATGGGTATGCCGGTGTCGGCACCGGAACTTTCATGATGAACGCGAGGTAATACGAGTCGCCTGCAGGGAAATCGGCGTCGACAGAAAGCGTGAATGATGTGTAGAGCCCGGCGGAATTGACATTGCCGGAAAGGCCAACACGGCGGATTGTGAGATCAGGAGGCACACTGCATTCCGACTCTGCATGCGCCGATTGACAATCGACAGAGAGGCGGAGCGAGTCGAGGGCCATGCCCCGGGTATAGAGGTAATACTGTGATCCGAAATGATACGAGTATGGGACTTTGCGCAGAAGGTACGTCGTGCCGTTTGCTATGATGCGGACTGACGCATCCGGTATGACGGGACGGTCCGGTGAATATTTATAGATAGGATCCCGTGTCTTGTCGACGCGGACCATAATATAGTCGCCGCCCCTGACAGCGTACGATTCGACAACCAGGCGTCCTTCGAACGGGAACGGATCGACGCTCACGTCCTGGTGACAGGAGGCAAACACGAATGCGAGGAGCATAAACAGCCTGCTCATCGCACCGAAAGGATGGTGAAGTTTACGGAATTGAACTTCGTATTCCGGAGAGGACTTATGGGATCGTCGGGAGTCCATTCGCAGTGGTTGTAACTCACGTTGATGTGGTTCAGGAGGAAGCTTGCCACACCCTCCGTCGGCAGGGGCACATCCAATGCCAGGAGCAGCCTCGGCACCCCCGCGAACTGCACACCCCATCCGCGTGTTTTCAAGCGCCTGTTCCCGCGCTCCGGATCCTGCTCGAATCTGCCGCCCCGGATCGAAACGATTTCCAATGCACCGATCTCCCATCCCTTGCCCATCAAAGTTTCCTTGTTCGCGCGGCCCATGATCACCTGATCCCAGATGTTGATCTCTCCGAGTCCCGTCTTGTATTTTCGATCACGATCGACGAGGACGTCCCCCGATTCGATCGTCCACTTGAACGACAGCGGCTTCCAGACGATGTCGTCCTTCACGAACATTGCGCCGAGTGCAACGCCTATGCCGGCGCGCGCATAGCGCGGCAGTGGGTCGTTCTGGTTCGTGCCGGGGTATGTGACGTATTCCTTGCCGAGGTTGCTTTTCGAAACGCCGATGCTCACGCCGGCAAATGGCGAGAGGTGCGGCATCACTTCGAAGGAGCTCCCCGATGCCTTCGCCATGATCTCCACGACCGGCACGTCGATGAGGAACCCATAATCGAACAAATTGGCCTTCACATTACCCATCATGGAGACTCGGGAATCGATGCGCTTGTACGTCATTCCCCCGGACACCCGGACCCAGGAGTCGAGATTCAGTCCGATACTTAACTGATCGGAGGATTCGGATGCATCGAACCAGCCGGTTTCCGCCGGGCCCATCTCGATTGTCTGTATGAACATCCCCGAATTGAGATACATGCGTGAATATCCGATCCCGACGCTGAGGGGCGGAGCGTCCTCATCGATTTTTTTTAGATTGATCCCTGCCATGACTGCCTGCGTGCGCAGCCACAGGTCGGACAGCTGGAACTGAGGAAGCCAATCGGCGTAATTATGCCCGTATGACAGGAAGTTCGTCCGGCTCTGCGCGCCGAGGTGGGCCGGATTCGTCATGAGCGCGAGCGGATCGTTCGTCGAAACGGCAACGGACGCCTCGCCCATTCCGTTTGCCTCCGTGTACGGTGAGATGAGCAGGAACGGCATCGCGGTGCTTCCCTGCGCGAAGCATGGGGCTGAGGAGAAAAATACCGCAGCGAGAACAAATGCCGATGACAATTTTACCATGGATGGTCTCAGCGATTCTGGAATGACAATAGTGGATTATTGAACGTGATCAACGAAACGTGTAGCCGACATTCACGCCGAGCTCGAATTGATTGTACGCCACGAGTGTGTTCTGATTGCTTGAGTTTTCCATGAACAGTGTCTTAAGCCCTGCCATGGGCATGACGGTGAGACCGGAGTTGCCCACCGGAAGCACGAGGCCCGCGGTAACTTTGGTGAACGTCTTGTACATGTACCGATTCATGTCGCTGCCGGGGCTGGGATTCAGCCACATGATGCCGAAGCCCGCCTGCGCGAAGAACGGACGAAACTCATTCAGCGGATGATACCTGAATCCCGATTCGAGTGCGACAGTTTCTATATTTGTTTTTAGGGGAAAGACGGGTAAAAACGTCATGATGCGCGGATCAAGATGAAAGGTCTTCGTCATTCGCGCGTATCCGAGAGAAGCGACGAGTGCCGATGTTTCGTTCAGATAGAAATCGGCCTCCACCGACCACACGCCTGTTACGGAATATTCTTGGCTGCCCATGTACGCCTCGTCCCCCTTCATCCTCCCGCGCGGGAACGCGGCCGCATATCCGGTAGAGAGGAGAATCCTATCGAGGCGATCCTGCCCGCGCTCTTCCGTTTCGGATCCGATCCGTAACGGGTCCCAGTTCGTGCTCACATCGATCTGGAATGTCTCCATGGGAAAATCGGCTCTGAGAATGGGATCTTTTTTATTTGTATGCCACCTGCCCGAATACCCCGCCGAAGCCCTCACGCCCCGCACTTCGATACCCGCCCTGATGCCGTGGGTGTACAATAGCACATGCGGCACCCTCATATAGTACTGCATGTAATCTTCGATGTCCGAATTGTTCGTTCCGACTGTCGAATATCCGAGATACATCTCCTGGAAAAACGATACCCCGGCTCCGAGCGGAAGCGGTTTCCACATGTACCCAAGGCCGAATTGACTTGTCACATCCGTGGGAAAATTGTCCCATGCCGTGAAAAGCGATGTAAAGGACGACCGGGCGAAGAGTCCCCGGTCTTCTTCAATCTCTTCCAATGGCTTCATGAATCCGATCGATGCGTTCACATCGAAATACCGCTCCCGAACGACGGCGGCCTCGGCGACAAGATTGATCTCGGCGGGCATCGGCACCGAATAGTGCCGCCCTTGAGTATTCCTGCTTGGACTTTCGAGCGGCGTGCTGAAATTCATCAGCGAGAGTCCCACCGTGAGCCTCTGAGCGAGCGCCGATGGCGTATACGCCGCGCCCACACTGCCTAGCGCGTGGGTCGCCTTGTCATTGTTGATCCGTGGCCACCAGGCGTACCGCACCGAGGTTCCAACGGACCAGTTATCGCCGAGCGCGACGGCGAATGCGCCTGCGATCGAGCGCTCGTACATATGAATGATCTCGCCGGTTCCGTCCGGGTATTCCTCGCTGGTCACCGGCGTCACATGAAGATCCAAATTCGTATACTCGATCCCTGCGGCCGTTCCCGTGCCGAGATTCAACGACGCGGTTCCGACCGTGAATGGATACGTGGTGGTCCCCAATTTGAAAGGATATCCGAAGAGCGAGACGGAAACGCCGCCGACGCGTATGAGATTGGCAGGATTGAACTGGAGCGCGTCGGAGGTTGTCGTCAGCGCCGCACCCTGCCCTCCCATTCCCAACGATCGAATGGAACGGGGGTACCGAAGCGATTGAAATGCCGTTGATATTTGCGCGTGTGCGATTTCAGCGATAACTAAGAATGACAACGAAAGTAATGTAATGCTGATTTTTTTTGCGGGCATTCGACGTATAGGATTTGATGATGGGTCGATCGTTCCGTTAGAATAATTGTTCGATCGCGCCGGTCACAGTATTGACACCGATGGTGAGGATTTTGTTTCCCTCTTTTGGCGAGGGATCTTTCGTGCAGCCGATCGTCGCGAGGCCGCACAGGAGTACGATCGAGGTCAGGTTCATGGGAAGTCCGTGTCCAGGATTGTACGCTCAAGCCGGCACCGCACTTGTCGTTCGCTCCGAACGTTTGCATGCGTGATGCCGGCCTGAGGTACCGGCGAATGAATCGTGGTCATAACTTCGGGATAATTTATTTAACTTGTTGTCATATGATCATATGATTTTTTTGTCGTTAATAATA
>JAVBYH010000350.1 GCA_030824175.1 Bacteroidota bacterium
AGCGCCTCGATGTAATAGTAGTCGCCGTAGATGAGCGAGACGTCGACCTCTGTGCCGCCGGGCCGGCTGCCGACCGAATGCCTCAGGATGCCCGCCCCCGACGAGCCTGCATTGAGATACGCATCGGAAGAAAGAGAGGAGAGGATCGACGCGGCCGCGGAGCGATATTTTTCCTTCGCCGACGCATCGGCAACGAATGTGCTCAGCTCGAGGAGGCCCGATGCGGCAATGGATCCCGCCGATGCGTCCCGTTCTTCGGCGGGGATTTTCGGCGCGTTGAAGTCCCAGTACGGCACCATGTCGGCGGGGAGCCGCCCGATGAAATAGTCGGCAGCCCGCTGCGCCGTCTGAAGGAACCGTGCGTCGTTCGTGAACCTGTACGCCATCGTATAACCGTAGATTGCCCACGCCTGTCCCCGGGACCAGCACGACGCGTCCGCATACCCCTGATGCGTGCCCCTGGACACCACGGACCCGTTCAGTGAATCGTAGCTGACAACATGGTACGTGCTGCCGTCGGGACGGAAGTGATTGAGCATTGTTGTCTCGGCATGACGCACCGCGACATCGTACATTGCCCGTGTGCCTCCGTTCTTCGACGCCCAGAACAGGAGTTCGAGATTCATCATGTTGTCGATGATGACGGGATACTGCCATTTATTGTTGTCCCACGATTTGATGCATCCGACCTTGGCATTGAACCGCGTCGTGAGCGTCTGCGCCGTCTGCAGCATCACCTTCCTGTATTCCTCGGACCCTTTGATCCGGTAACCGTTCCCGAAACTGCAATAGACCATGAAGCCGATATCGTGCGATCCGGAATAGAACTGGAGCGGCGTCAGCCCCTCCGTCCATCGTTCGGCGGACCGTTTGAAGACGGGTTCGTTCGTCATCTCGCTCATATACCAGAGGATGCCCGGGAAGAATCCGCTCGTCCAATCGCGGATGGGTACCGATCTCCACCTGCCGTCGGGACCGGTGCTGCGCGGATATTGGACGGAGTCCCCGAATCCTTCAAGCGACTTCACAACCCGTTCGGTGAGGATTTTTTTTGTCGGCTCCATTTTCAGTGCAAGCGCCTTGTCCGGAGCCGTCTTCCCTTCAAATGCCGAGCACCCGGAAGACAGGATAAAAGCCAATATGAGTGTTTTATACATGCGCTCCACCGTCGCTGATTGAATGTGAGATCGGGTTGTATGGTTCCATTACTTCGCGTTTCGCCAGCCGGCGTTCAGCTGGTCGTGCAGTTTCGCCACAAGATCGGAATTTTCGGTTTCCGTGACAATGCTTTTTTTCGACAGCGGATCGGCTTGTTCCTTCAAGGTCGGCGGCAACGGGAAGGCCGCATAACTCGGCGACGTGCGGTCGTAGAGGTCCCAGTATTTCTTCGGCGCGCAGAAGGGCAGGTGGGGCTTGCTGAATCCGACCGCGAGGAAGAATGGCTGATGCCCGTCCTTGTTTTTCGCGACGGCCCCGGGTGCGAGTCTGTTCAATGCCTCGACACCCCATTGGGCAAGCCTGCCGTCGCCGTAGGCGTCATCCCCCACATCGGCGCATTCGGTGGCCTCCGCCCTCAGGCGTGTCGTGCCTGTCGATTCGGCTGCGGCTCCGGTGTCGACGGTTTTTTTTCCGCCGGCCTTTTCAAGATCGAGGTTCGACTCGAGCGCGTAGCGGCTTCCCTTGGGTGCGCGATGGGGGACGCTGTACGACGGCTCGTCCTCGAGGCCGCCATGGAACAGTTTGCCGATACCCTCGGAGAAATATCCGTTGTTCTTGAAATGCTGCTGCAGCGTCACCACATCGGGCATCGTTTTTCGGATGTGCGTTTTCAGGTCGTACACTTTCGTCGTATCGGGCCGCTTGCCTGTGAGCAGGCTCGCACGCGTCGGTCCGCACACCGCCTGCTGGCAGTACGTGCGTTCGAAGACGACGCCGTCCCTGGCCAGGGCGTCGATGTTCGGGGACTTGACAATCGTGTGTCCGTAGCATCCCAGTTCGGGCCGAAGATCGTCGATCGCGATGAAGAGCACGTTTTTTTTTCTCGCCGCGATGGACGCGATCTCGGCCGCACTTCCGGCGAACAGCCGTTCGAACCGGGTCATCCCGATCATTCCGCCGACGCCGAGGGCGGCAGTGCGCGTTAAAAAATCTCTTCGTGTATGGGCCATGGGACGCTGTTTATGCTGTGCACTGTCGTCGTGCGTGTGTGGACGGTGCCGCCCTGAATACGGGGCGGTGCCGCCATTTTAAAGGAATCACTCCGGCCCCGATATGCCGACGCCGGAGTGATTGTCGTACTGTGCGGCGAGTGTTATCTGATGAGAACCATTTTTTTGAGCGACGTGAACGAACCCGTGTGCATCTTGTAGAAATATACGCCGCTGCTCATGCCCGCTGCGTTCCACGTGATCGAATGCGTCCCTGCGTTGGCAACATTGTTCACGAGCGTTGCGACCTCGCGGCCGAGCATGTCGTACACCGTCAGCGTCACGAGACCGGCTTTGCTCATGCTGAATGTGAACGTCGTGCTGGGGTTGAAGGGGTTTGGATAATTCTGCGAGAGCGAATAATTCTCGGGTACACCGGATCCGGTCGCCTTCACGTCCGTCAGCAGCCACACGGCCTTCTTTGCAGGATACCAGTTCAGATCGCCGAGCGGCAGGCCGCCGTCAGCTTTCGTGTACGATGCGGAAGTCGTTCCGTACGAACCGTTGACGGGCGAGAGTCCGTCGGCTTCCTGATAGATGTAGCTCCAGTTTTCCGGCAATGTGATCGAGTTCGGGAACGCGATGGACGAATCGAGGAAGTTGTAGATGTTTGCCGGGGCCGCTGTGAATGTGAGCGGTTCCGTGAAATGCGCCTTCGTCGAATCGGCGCCGAGCATTTTCATGATCGTCGGCGTCATGATTCCGGGCGCTCTCGTCGAATCGGGATACTTCGCCCACACATCCTTGACCTTTTGGTCCCACCACACGTTGTTGTTCCTCACCGTCACCTTGCGCGTCGGTACGAGGTACGACGTGTCCATCGTGACGACATACATCAGGTTTTTTTCAGGCTGCGTCTGCTCGGAAATGTTCGGTGTCACTGCCGCGGTCCTGCGGTTGAATGAGCCGAACGCGATCGGATTGTAGAAAATATTATTCGTCACGACAATCTCGGCTGCTTTGCCCGTCTGCAGTGCTCCGTGGAAACCCTGTGTCGTGAAGCCGGTGTTGTGGTCGAATTTAAGGTAATTCAATTTGGTGCCCATGATCCGGATGATCCGGTCCGTGAGATTGAAGAACGTCGTATTCCGGATCACGACGGAATCTGCGACGACGAGCGAACGCACGTCCACGATGCGTCCGTTGCCCCCGACGGATTTCGGATGGCCGCAGCTGTGTATGAAGGAATCGTCGATATACAGGCTCGTGCTGTCGCCGATGAGGGCGAACGCGCTGCCGCGGTCGTGCATCACTTCGCAGTCCTTCACCCAGAGGCTCGCGCTGTTGTACACGTTGATATACCGGTTGTTCACGCCGCCTGTCGGACGTGATGCGTCGAGCGTGAGTCCCTCGAGCTTACCGTTAAAGCGGAAATTGAGCATATATGCATAGGTTGTTCCCGCCGTAGGGCTGGGCACCAGGAGGGGCCTGTAGCCCGGGCCGCTTTCGGCCTTGATGTGGAGGAAATAATTCGTGTTGTCGATCGCGGACACGCAGGGATAATACCCGTTCCGCTTCAGCATGTAGATGGTCTGCGTGGGAAGCGCGTTCATTCGTGCGACTGAGTCGGCTTTGATCGTTTGCGCGAGCCCGTCAACCACATCCGGCAGTACTGTTACGAGTCGTTGTCCCTGCGCCATGCCGGCGGCGAACACAAGCAGTACCACTGTGTAGATCATTCTGTTCATGGTTCTTTCTCCTTGGAATGCTGAATGAATGTGTTGATTGTGCCGAGTTACAATGTGATGTCGATGCCGGCGCTTCCCGTCATGCCGTAGTAATATTCGCTCGTCGGATAGATATCGGAACCGAAGTACGACTGGTCGGGCTGGTTCGTGATGTTGACGAGATTCAGGTTCACACTCATCCAGTCGGCGAACCGATACTTGACGGACGAATCCCAGCGCGTGAATGCCTTGTTCCATGTGTCCGTTTCTGCGATCTCTCCGACCGCGGCGATGCTCGATCCCTGATAGGAGACGGAGACGCGTGCGGAGAATTTTCCGATGTCGTACCCAAGCGAAACGTTGGCGATCTGATCGGCCTGTCCGGGCATGGGGCCTTCGCGTTCGAAGTCCGTCAGGTTGTACGAGTACTTCGGCGGACGCGTTCCGGGTATGACCGTCGCGGTGAACTTGTAGAACGGGAAATACGTCTTGGACCAGATGCGCGAGTAGTTCACGTTGAATACGATGCCCTTGAGGATCTCGGGCATGCCGGGGTACATCGCGAGCTGCGTCTGCCATTCAACCTCGATGCCTTTCACATTTGCGTGATCGGCGTTCTCGTACGATGTCATCTGGTAACCGCCTTCTTTGCCGGGGATGCCGAGGGCGATGATATCCTCTGTCTTGAAGACCTGCGAACGTTTGCGGTAGAAGATATCCTTGAGGTCCTTGTAATATCCGCTCACGGACACGAGCCCGATCATGTTGCTATAGTACGAGACGGAAAGATTGTAATTCGCAACCTTCGTCTCGATGAGCAGCGGATTGCCGCGGTCGATCGTGGCATTGGAGATGTCCAGCCGCGTCCACGGTGAGATCCAGTAATAATCGGGACGGGAGAGCGTTCTGTTGGCCGAAGCGCGCACATCCATGCCATCGGCAAGCTGGACCTTCACATGCGCGTGGGGAAACCAATGCCCGTAGACGCGCGTCGTCGTCGTGTCCTTCTGAATGCCGGCCCGGCCGTATGCCTCGTATGCCGATGTCCAGACCGATGAATATCGGTTGTCGTCGTGTTCGTACCGGGCGCCGGTGACGAGCGTGACGAGATTGCCAAGCTTCAATTCCGTCATCAGGTAGCCCCCGGCGACGGCTTCGCGCAGGTTGTAGTTTTCGGAGAGAGAATTGCGGTCGAATTCATAATTGGGCACCTGTTGTGCGGCCCAGTTTTTCAGGACTTCCCTGTTGAAGAGCGGATTGAGGAGATATTTCCCGTTCACGATCGTTGCGACATCAGCCCCGTTCGTAACGAAATTCTGGGCGGTGATCTGGCCGTTGCCGTTCAGGATGAGGGGCTTGTCGTAATATTTTTGCGCGTTCGTGATAAACCCGCTGCCGAGATAATACTGCATCTGGCCGTTGCCGATCGATTTGTTGTCCCTGTCCGACTGGGAATACTTGCCGCCGGCCTTTGCGTACCCGGAAATGCCGCTGCCGATATTCACCGGAAGCTTCACGTTATACTGTGCCGCATAGTCGGTCTGTTTGAGTTTGCTCGGTCTGTTGAAATTTTCCCGGAGCTGGATCTGGGAGACGTCGTTCCTGGCCGACGGGATGTACGTGTTCAGATCATTCACGTTGAGGATGTTCTTGTCGAAGGGCGACGCCTGCCAGTATTCCTGCTGGAAGTCGTACGAATTGTCGTTCACGATCCGGTACGACGAGAGCACCCAGTCCATATTCATGCCAAGGAGCGCCACTTCCCCGTTGATCGCATTGGAAAGCCCGTCGAGCGACAGTTTCTGGTCCCGGACATTATAGATGAGGCGGTCGAGCTTCGGATTGTACTGCTTTGTGATCGCAAAGGGATCGCGCGATGTCTGGCTGTAGAAGTTCGTCAGCCAGATGACGCCGTTCTCGAACGCGTAATCGATCGTGAGGCTCGCTCCGAACCGTTTCCTGTCCTCGACGGAATTGGCGATCGTGAGCGTGTTGCCACCGATGGGAACGGAACCCGTCACGGAGTCCCGCAAGCCGAGCACTGAGAACGAGCCGCGATAGCTTTCGGATCCGCGGTTCACTTTCTCGTAGTTCGCGGTGGTGACCACGCCGATGGCGTTGCCGAAGAAGCGGTCACTGTATTCGCCGCTCACCTTGAAATCGCCGAGGCTGCCTGCCAACTGGTTGTAGCCGGGGCTGAGCTTCAGCTGGATCTTCTGTTCTTCGGGGGCCTTCTTGATCTTCAGGTTGACGACGCCGCCGACCGCTTCGGCGTCCATATCCGGCGTGGTCGCCTTGAACACCTCGATGCCTTCGAGCGTTTCGGAGGAGATCATGCTGAGATCCACTGAGCGGTCCGTCGAGGACGTCGAGGGGATCTTGATGCCGTTCACCGTGATCGCATTGAGCTTCGGCTCGAGGCCGCGGATGACGATCTTGCTCGCCTCGCCCGCGCTGCGGATGAGCGACACGCCCGGAAGGCGGCCGACGGCCTCCGCCGCGTTCGCATCGGGGAGCTCCTTGATGCGGTCGGCGGAAACGACGTTCACCGCGGTCTGCGCCGTGATCTGCTGATTGATCGCGGCGACCTGTCCGCGCCGCTGTGCCGTGATGACGACCTCATCGCCCTGCAGCACCTCGGGCGCCAATTGGATGGAAAGGGCGACGTCCGCATTCTTCTTTACGGTGACGTCGACGGTCTGCGACGTATAGCTGATATACGAGATCCGTACTTTATAGGCCCCGTCGGGAATGTTGACGATCCTGAATTTTCCGTACAGATCAGACACGCCGCCGAAGGCGGACCCGGTCACGTACACGTTTGCACCGATGAGCGGTTCGCCCGAGGATTTATCGAGGATGACGCCCGACACCGTCGCCTGGGCAAAGGCAAAGACAGGAAACATGAGGAAAACCAGGAGGGACGATACAACAGTAGAGATGTTTTTCATGAACAATACCTTTCAGCTGTTGAGTTGACGTCAATCATTCCGGAAGTGATAAAGCGTCACACAGGTGTTGTTTTATTTGTTTCTTTTCGCCATAATAAACATCATTAAAGCGGAGTTAGTCAGTAAAAGGCAGTTAAATTCAGGCAATTCACCTGTGGATTGCCTGAATTTTTGTGAATTTCCTCAGTAAAATTCAATTTTTATTTAGAGTGATGACTCAGCCAAGCGAACTCGAAAAGAACGGCATACAGTCCCAAATTCTCAACAGCCCCGAGTTTCACGACTCAACCCGCTACCAGGAATTGCTGCGATACCTCGTCGACAAGTCCTCCAAAGTCACATCCCTCAAGGAAACAGAGATCGCCCACGAGGTCTTCGGCAAGGACTCCAAGTTCGACCCTTCCGCCGATCCGCTCATCCGATCGTACATCAGCAACCTCCGAAAAAAACTCGAGCACTATTACCTCACGACGGACAATGTGTTCGAGTACAAGATCGAGATCCCGAAGGGCCAGTATCTCGTCAAGTACACGCACATCACGAAGGTCGCCGCTCCCGTCGTCTCCCGCAGTTATACGCACATCATCTATCCGGCCGTGATCGCCGCCCTCATCGCGCTGTTCCTCATGTGGGAGTTCGTCGTTCGCCCCGCACCGATCGCGATGGGAGGCGTCGCCCCCGTGAATCCGATCTGGACCGAGTTCGTCGAGAAGAATGACCGGCCCACGCTGATCGTGCTGGGGGACTATCTCGTGCTGTCGGAAAAAGGAAAGATGGACGGGCGCACGTTCCTGCGCGTGCCGCAGATCAACAGCGATGCGGAGCTGAGGGATCTCGCGAGACAGAAGCCGGACGCGTATGGGAGGTACGTCATTTCGGATGTCACGTACGTGGGGGCGGGCGCATCGATGGGGATCTGGGACATCATGAAAGCGATCGGCGGAGCGCCGAAGGAGATGTCGATCAAACTGTCGTCGCAGCTCAAATGGGACGACTTCGACCACAACAACATCGTCTATGTCGGCACGTTCAAGACGCTCGACAAGCTCGATACGCTCTTCTCGAGGACGAACATCAACTTCAGCCTGAGTCCGAACGGAATGAAGATCCGGAATACAGAGACCGATTCGCTCATGTCATTCACGCTGAACTGGCATGGGGGGAATTACCAGAAGGATTACAGCATCATCCTGAAGCTGAGGGGCTCGAAGAACAATTCGATCCTGTTCCTGACCGGGTTCAGCGAGCTCGGCGTGATGGAGTCCGTGAAGGCGTCCGTTGACCCGGATCTCATCTCGCGCATCAACAAGTTCACTCCGCTCACCGTCGACGCCTCCCCGTTTTTGTTCGAGCTTGTCTCGGAGACGGAGGGCGTCCGCTATACGGCGTTCCGCTCTGAGATTAAATATTTCTCCCTCCTGCCGAACGCACGCTCGAAAAATTAACAGGAAGGGACGGATGGAGGAAAAGCTGCTTCACGCCGTAAGCCTGAATGCCCCACCCGGCTCCCCAGATGTGCGGTTTGTAGGGAACGCCGTACGGATTTTCCTTTTGCTCCTCGGCGATCTTCTCATATGTCCGTTTCACCGCCGCCTCCATCTGTGCGGTGAATGCGGCGTCGTTCAGTTTGCGCGTGACACGGCCCAGCACCTCGCTCGTGTGCTCGATATTGCCGGCGAAGAAGGCGGCGTTCGTTCGGCAGCGCACGGTGAAGCACGGGATCCGTCGCATTCGCGTTGTAGACGAGGTTGTCCGTGATCGTCGATGCCTCGCCAAGATGCGTATATTGGGAAAGCGACGAACAAATCGTGGGCTGCCAGACATGATCCGCACAGATATCGCGCTTGATCTCGAATTCATTGGACTCGACACCGCCGTATGTGATCTTATACAGGCCCGATTCGCGGACATCCGTGAAATCGAAACGCAGGTACGTGTAGCGTAAAAACTTCCCCCACGGCACGGGGGCGGCCTCCGTCTTCACCACGGTCTCGGAGGATCCGTTCACCTTCACCAGGCGTATGGGCGCAAACATCCGCGTGCGTTTGTCTGTTTCGATAACGGCAAACTTGCTCTGTTCGGGATGATAGCCGACCTGCGACACCTGGATGCACCGGCCGTGATTGTTGAGCGCAGCACGAACCATCCGTTGTTGCTTCCTGTCCTTGCTCGAATCGGGGTACCACAACGTGACGGAGATGGTCCCCTTCTTCCGGTCCACTGTACGCGCACCGATGGCGGGCACGGGTGACCACTGGCCAGGCGTGGGTTCGAGCCTCAGATCGCCGTTTGCGGCGATGCGCGTGCCGGCCTGTACGATCGTCAAGCCGCCCTGATGTCCGTCCGGATAAAAATCGTCGAAGAGGATCACGTTCATGCCCGGAGTTTCGTAGTACCCTTCCGCATTGATCTTCAGCACCTGTTTTTTCCCGCCCGCCTGGGCGAGACACGCGGGCGAGCACACGGCAAGACA
>JAVBYH010000081.1 GCA_030824175.1 Bacteroidota bacterium
TTCACTACGTTCCGGGCGTTCACCGCGTTCCGGGCGTTCACTGCGTTCCGGGCGTTCGCCGCCGTCGGGTGTGTCGGCGCCTTCTTGCCGGCGTTGCGGCTGTACGGACTTGTTTTCCTCCGGTGTTTCGGATGGGGCGGTCTGTGTATGTTCAGCGCCTTCGGAAGACTGGAGTGGGGGATTTGTTTCGTCTTGCGGGGTCATGTGTGCCTCTTCATCAGCCGGTCGTCCTTCGTCGCCCGGGGCATTCTCTACGCCTTCTTCACGATGCGGCTTGCCATGCGGCTTTCGGTAGCGATTGAAGCTTTTTCGCCGAAACGGATTCGGACGCTGCTGATTTTGTTCGTTTGTCTCTTCTGGCATAGAAATAAGGGATTATAGTAATACAAATTCTCTTCAAGGTAAGACAATTCATAATGAAAAGCAATGCACGCTGCTTCTTCAATCGATTTATCATGGGACGGCTGCAAACAGGAACAGGCATACTCCCGTTGGGAAGTATGCCTGTAGATGGTTCGATGAACGAGCGGTCTTACGCGTCGGGGCCCGTACGGCCCGTCTCCTGTTGGGAGACGGTCTCCGCTTCAGGCTGAGCCTTTGGCGTGCGCGTCGGGAAGAGGAGATATCCGACGGCGGCGCCGTAGGCGGTGCTGACATACGGATTGCTTGTGATCGGGCAGGCGCCCGATGCGCAGCCGATATAATAGTAATACGCGTACCCGGCCGCGGCGCCGACGATCGAGGCCGCCACCCGTTTTGCGTACTTGTGCCTTGCCAATGCTTGTATGGACTCCAACACGGTGTGCTCCGTTTCTCTTCGTGGATCAATTCATTCCGCATGAGCCGCCGCTGCATCCGCAGCCGCCCGCGTTATCGCAGGCGCCGGATGCATCGGAAGAAGCGTATGAGGAGGCACCCACAGATGGTGCGGCGGGCACGGACATCATTTTCCTGTATTTGCGCGATGCGCAGGCCGGACAGACGATGTCTTCCGCGACCTCGCGGACCTTATGGAAGACCTCATAGTGTCCGTTGCACTCTTCGCAGCGATAATCATAGATCGGCATGGTTCCTCCCTGTTTAGTGTACTGCCGTGGTTAGCAACTCTTCGTCAATCGCCTGTTTCAGCGCTTCCTTCGGCAGGGCTCCCACAGCCATCTTGGGCTGACCTTCCATCGGGATGAAGAGCAGCGACGGGATGCTCCGGATGCCGAACGCCTGGGCGAGTTCCTGCTCCTGCTCGGTATTCACCTTGTAGAAGTTGACCTTCCCCTTGTACTCGGTCGACAATTCGTCGATGATGGGTCCGACCATGCGGCACGGTCCGCACCACTCGGCCCAGAAATCGATGACCGCCGGCAGTTCGCCTTCGAACTTCCATTCCTTGTTCTGTTCGTAGTTGAAAATTTTCTTCAAAAAAACGTCTTTGGTGATATGCTCAGCCATGGTACGTGCTCCCTTCTTGTGCGCGTGGACCGGATGTCCGCGTGCGGGTTACAATTTTAGTTTTTCGGTCTTCACGATCATTCGATCGGTTGAAATATTCAGGATCGAATATACCGGACAGGAGGTCATGAGGCCGGTGGCGATGGGAATGATGCCGACGAGACCCCAGAGCGTCTGCGGTCCCCACATCGTCAACGAGACAAGGAACACTCCGAGAATGATTCTGATGATCTTATCCGCACTGCCGACGTTATGTTTCATACTGTTCTCCAGTGTGTGAAATGTGTGTGTGAGCCGCTCTGTCCATATGATGCACGCGGGAGTGGAAAAGATTCACCCTCCGGCGCGGAGCGGCCCGCTGCCTATCGGGCTGTGTGCTTATGCGACGGGTGTGTCCGGGAAATGGCCTTGAGCAGGTTCTTCGTCGCGCTCACGGTGAGCTTCGGCGTCGGATACGATTCGAAGAGGGTGACTGTCGTCTTGAGCGACGCGAGGTACGCCGTGCAGTTGGGGCAGTCTTTTACGTGGGCGCGCATAGCCTGGCACTGGGGAGACTCGAGGTCGGCGCCGAGCGTGTCGCACATCTGCCTGAACACCTGCTTGCAGGTGCAGCGCTTTGGTTGCTGCGTCTTCATTGGGAGATTCCTGTTCATTGTTTCATGTATTGGTGGAGTTCTTCGCGCAAAAAGACGCGGGCCCGGCGCAGCCGCGACTTCACCGCCGGCACGGAGAGATGGAGGATCTTCGAGGTCTCTTCGGCCGACTGATGTTCCACGTCCCGGAGCACGAACACGACGCGGTAATCGGCCGGCAGTTTTTGTATCGCCGCATCCAGTTTTTTCCGGAGCTCCTTGTTCATGAGCGATTCGATGGGCGTATCGTCCCACGACTGCACGAAGCGGGCGCCGTGTTCATCCTCGTCCATATGCGGCGCATCGAGCGATTCCATTTCAGTGTCGAGCTTGCGCTTCCGGTGCTTCATCAGGCAGTTGTTTGCAACGATGGAGTAGAGCCACGTCGAAAACTTCGCCTTGCCGTCGAACTGGTCGAGTTTGCGGTACACGTTGATGAACGTGTCCTGGTACGATTCCTCGGCCTTATGCGTGTCGCGGCAGAGTTTGAACGAAAATCCATGCACCATGGAGCCGTAGCGGCGAACGAGTTCCGTGAATGCGTTGTCGTCCCCGCCACGGGCGGCACGCAGGAGGTCGTCATCTGATAACACGTGCAATTGTTTGTTCATAGTATGATGCGGGATTCGTCAGGGAGATTCAGGAGTATAGAGTACAGACAGCATGTATCCTGTAAAGTACGCTTTTTTCCCCTCACATCCTTGCGGGGCGGCGGCATTTTTTTGGGTCTTTTTCACGTTTCCCGGCTGCGGCATTTTTTCCTCCCCCAGCCTTGTGTCTTTAAAAAATTTTACGTATTTTTAAAGGTAATGTCAGAAAAAAGGATTGCCCCCATCGTGGAGCGACCCTTTTTTGTTTATTTTTACTCGGAGACCATCATGAAACGCACATTTCAGCCGCACAACAGAAAACGCAAGAATACGCACGGATTCCGTGAACGTATGGCAACAAAAAACGGACGCGCCGTCATCAACCGCCGCCGGGCCAAAGGCCGCCACAAATTGACAGTCAGCGACGAGAAGTAAGATTGTAACGCCTGCTTCCCGCTGGACGAATGTTCTTTAGTGAAGCTCTGCGCTTTTTTTCCTGACCTTAGGTGCGCCAAACTCTACCGAAATCCGCGATTCTCAGGGGACACAATGCCTTCGGCGATGTGCTTCAGCACGGCCAGATCGTTCATGGCCGCTGGATGCGGTGTTACGTGCAGTGCGTACAGAGGGACGACGCGTTTCCGGAATTCGGCGCACCCGTCCGGATCGGCTTTGCGGTACCGAAGAAGATCGCATCCTCGGCCGCGCTTCGCAACCGGATTCGCAGACTGATGCGCGAGTCGGTGCGCAGGGAAAAAGAAACGCTGTGGAACGGTCTGCGCGAGCATAAACGGACGGCAACACTCGTCCTCATGCTTCGCAGACACGATCCGGCCACGCTCAAAAGACTGACGCTCAACGATATCGCCGGAGAATGGCAGTCGATGGCACCGAAGATTCTCTCTCTTTGCTGAGGCGCATATGAAAACCCTGTTGATAGCATGCGTGCGAGCATATCAGATATTCCTTTCTCCGCTCCTTCCGGCTAACACGTGCAGATTCTACCCCACTTGTTCACACTATTCACTCGACGCACTGCGCAAGTACGGCGCGCTGAAGGGCGCATGGCTCACACTCAAGCGCATCAGCAAATGCCATCCGTACCACGAAGGCGGTTATGATCCCGTTCATTAACACTCATTTTTTTGGTGGAGCCCTGATTCATGGATAAACAATCAACACTCGGATTTGTTCTCATCGCCCTTGTCCTGATGGTCTGGATGTGGTACAGCACGCCCGCGCCCCAGCCCGCGAAGCAGGACGCGCAGTCGACACAGTCGGTCCGTCGCGACTCCGCCACAGCGCGGCAGACCGTTGCGCCGCAGCAAGCGGCACAGGCCGCCGAAACGCCGCAGGCCGCCGACAACACGTTCGGCAAATACTTCACGCAGGCCGCGGCCGGCACCGAGCGCATCATCACGGTCGAAACGGATCAGTATATCGCCGAACTCTCGACGAAGGGCGGCCTGATCAAAAAATGGACGCTCAAGAAATACAACACGTGGGACCAGCACCCCGTGCAGCTCGTCGAGGAGTCGAAGGGCGGAGACTTCAGCCTCCTCTTCAACACCGAGGACGGCAAGCAGGTCAACACCCGGACGCTGTATACGACGACGAACGCCCCGAGCGGCCGCGTCGTGCTCTCGGGCACCGACGCCGTGACGATCGACTTCGCGATCGCCGCGGGAACCGGGTCGATCGTGAAGCGCTTCACGTTCACGAACGACACGTATAACGTGAACGTCGACCTGAAATTCCTGAACATGCAGTCGATCATCGCAAACTACGAATACCAGGTGATGTGGGAGAACGGCATTCGCTTCGCCGAACACAATTCGTACGAAGAGGCGAAGGTCGCCCTCGGCTATTCGTTCGCCGGCGGCGAGCTCACCGAGATCGACGCCGCCGACGAGGGCGTCACGCCGACCTCGAACACGAGCGGCGCCACGGACTGGGTCGCATCGCGCACGAAATATTTCGCCGTCGCCCTCCTCTCGAACGACAAGAAGGCGAGCGGCGCGTACATGGAAGGCCGCCACATCCCCGCGCCGAACGGGGGCCTCATCAAGCAGTACGGCATTGCGCTGAAGATACCGTTCAAGAACGGCGCCGAAGAGTCGACATCGCTCTCGCTCTATCTCGGCCCGCTCGAATATCAACCGATCAAGGCGTACGATCGCGAGCTCGAGAAGATCATCAGCCTCGGCTGGTCGTGGATACGCCCCATCACGATGTTTCTGTTCATACCGCTCTTCAACATGCTCCACCTCTTCATCTCGAACTACGGGCTCGTGATCATCGTGTTCTCGATCCTCATCAAGGTACTGCTCCATCCGCTCACGAAGAAGAGCCTCGACTCGATGCGGAAGATGCAGAAGCTTCAGCCGATCATGGAGGAGCTGAAGGTGAAGTTCAAGGACGATCCGAACGCGATGAACGTGCAGACGATGAAGCTTTACAAGGATTACGGCGTGAATCCGGCGGGCGGCTGCCTGCCGATGCTGCTCCAGATGCCGATCCTCTTCGCGCTCTACGCGCTGTTCGCCTCGGCGATCGAATTGCGGCAGGCGCCGTTCATCTGGTGGATCACGGACCTGTCCGTGCCCGACGTGATGATATCGCTGCCGTTTAGCGTGCCGCTTTTAGGCAACTTCCTCAGCGGATTGACGCTGGCGATGGGCGTCACGATGTTCCTGCAGCAGAAGATGACGGTCACCGATCCGCGCCAGGCGCAGATGGTGTGGATGATGCCGATCATGTTCACCGTCATGTTCAACAATCTGCCGTCGGGATTGAACCTGTACTATCTCGTGTTCAACCTGCTCTCGATCGGCCAGCAGTACTACGTGAACAAGAAGCACGGCGACGAGCCGCTGCAGAAGGTGCCACAGAAGAAGGGCGCCGGCAACGGATGGATGGAGAAGCTCGCAAAGCAGCTTCCGCAGCAGCCGAAAAAATAACGGCGCGCGGAACAACGGCAGTACAAGCGAAGGGCACTATCGATATCGATAGTGCCCTTTTTTTTTATGCCGCGGAACGCCGTCTGAAGGTCATACTTTGAGGAACCATTTCTTTCGCCACATCAGCCACGCGAAGAAGAAGAGGAAGAGATCCCAGAGGATGGCCCAGCCGAGCGACGCGTTCAGCGGACTGAAGAGCCGCAGCAGCACGTTGTCCATCACGAGACGCTGCACGGACACCCATTCCCAGAGCCCGTTCGAGAGCTGCACGTTGAACTTCGTCAGCCCGAGCAGTCTGCCGGCGACACCCGAAAGTGTGAAGACGAAGATCGCGTTCATGCCGTAGATGATGAGGGGCGTCGCCCAGCGCTTGTAGCCCTTGGCGTCGATGATGAAATAGAACAAAGCGAAGATGCATGTGGCGAATCCCGCCATGAACACGGCATACGACGACGTCCACAGGTTCTTGTTGATGGGCATCCACATGTCGAACGCCGCGCCCGCCAGAAGGAGCATGCTTCCGGCCGTGAACATCCAGCAGACCCGTTCCTCCTTCGAGTGATCCCGGTAGCGGAGATAATGTCCGATGAGGATGCCGAAGAGCGTCGTGGCAAGGGCGCCGAGGGTCGAGATGACGCCTTCGGGATCGAAGCCCGGCGCCGGAGCGCCGTGCCATGTGTGTCCCTCGAGGAACATCGTGTCGATATATCGGGCGAGGCTGCCCATGGGCGTGAGGTCG
The DNA here is from genome assembly GCA_030824175.1 of Bacteroidota bacterium. Classification (GTDB taxonomy): domain Bacteria; phylum Bacteroidota; class Ignavibacteria; order UBA10030; family UBA8401; genus CAISDA01. The sequence goes on from JAVBYH010000081.1 coordinate 6,368, forward strand.
CCGGCCCCGTATCCGGGCACGGGGATGAATGCGAGCATCAGCCAGTACGCGGAGAGCAATCCGACGAGCCATGCGATCTGGCCGCGCACCGTGGTGTACAGATAGATGAGCGTCGCAAGGAAATAGCAGATGCCGATCCTCTGCAGGACGCCCGGGATGCGCATCGTCTCGAGGGAGAAATGCGTGCCGAAGAGGCCGAACGGGAACGTGGAGAGGAAGATGCCGATAAGGAAGAGCGTCGCACCGCGCCGGGCGGCCTGGGCGATCATCGCCGGTTTTGCGTCGCCTCGTTCCATGCGGCCCGCGAACGACATCGTCATCGCCACGCCCATGATCCACAGGAAGAACGGGAAGATGAAATCGGTGAATGTCCACCCGTTCCACGCGGCGTGCTTCAGCTGCGGGTAAATGGTGCCCCACGATCCCGGATTGTTGACGAGCATCATGCCGGCGATTGTGAATCCGCGGAATGCATCGAGCGAACTGAGGCGTTCTTGTTTTGCCATAATTGTCCCTTTACACGTCATTGTCGAAATTCAGACACGGAGATGCGGCCCTGCCTCACCGCTGTTTGTCTGTATACAATACGGGACAAATGTAAAAAAAAAAATATCTTCTTCCTATAACGGACATGCGCAAAAAATGCTACACGCAAAAATTGCCACCCGTACTTGCCACCGTCATCGTAGGGCCGCGCCGAGGCCGCGAGGGCGACGACGAGGATGGTCGCCGGTCTCAACCAAGGCGTCGGTAGACCTCTCTGCCGTTGACGATCGTAATGGCGACGTCCTTGTCGTCGTCGATGAGCACAAGGTCCGCATCGGCGCCGATCTCGATGCACCCTTTTTTGTGTTCGAGTCCGAGGACGCGGGCGGGATTTTTCGTCACCGAATCGACGGCATGTTCGAATGAGCAGCCCGTGAACGATTGAAAGCGGAACGCAATAGCGAGGAGACCCATTGTCGAGCCGATGAGCGTACCGTCGTGATAGCGTGCGGCGCCGTGGCGCGAGACGTATTCCCTGCCGTTATACATGTACGTTCCCTCGGGCAGGCCGAGGCCCGTCACGCCGTCCGTAATGCAGACGCAGCGGCCGGGGCCGAGCGTCGCGAAGAGGAAGCGGACGATCGCCGGATGAAGATGATGGCCGTCGCCGATGATCTGTGCCGTAATATCGTTCCGTTCGAAGATCGCGGCAAGCGGTCCGGGATGCCGGTGGTGGAGCGACGGCATCGCATTGAAAATGTGTGTGACGTGTGTGATTCCCGCATCGAACCCGGCAAGAGTCTGTTCGTAGGACGCCTCGGAATGGGCGAACGCGGCGACGACACCGCGGCGGTTGAGCTCGCGAATGATCCCGAGCACCCCCGGCAGTTCCGGCGCGATCGTCATCATACGGAGTGAGTCGCCCGTGACATCGAGGATCTCGGCGAGCGCGGCGCCGGATGGGTCGCAGATGCACCCGGGATCGAGCCCGCCCTTCCGTGCGACATTGATGAAGGGGCCCTCGAGGTGGATGCCCAGGAGTGCGGCGCCGCCGAGGTCACGGTTCACCGCTTCGCGCGCGACGGACAGATGCCTGTTGTCGCCGGAGGGCCGGGCCACTGTTGTGCCGAGAAACGACGTGACGCCCGTCCGGGCGAGGGCGTGCGCCATCGCGGCGAGCGATGCCGGCGTGCCATCGAGCACGTCGGCGCCTCCGGCGCCCTGCACATGGACGTCGATCAGTCCCGGAAGAAGCATGCGGCCCCGCGCGTCGATCGCATGGCCGGCGTCGGGCAGTGTCTGCGCGGGCCCGATGCGCGTGATCGTTCCGTCCTCGATAAAGACGGAGGTGAGCGCATCATCAGCGCCTGCGGTATGCAGGCGGCAATTGAGCACAGACAGTGTCATGTGTCCTCCCTTTAGAGATGCAGCCGTATGCCGGCCTTGTTGAGTACGACGGTGAGCCAGACCATGGCGACCGAGAAGACGAACGAACGGGCGATACCGATGACTCCTTCGCCCGCGTACTGCGAGAGCGCGTGGATACCCAGGAGCGAAAGGAGTACATACACGATATCCGGAAGAATGTACGCGAGGAGCGGATTCGCGCCCGCCGGCTGCACGAGGCGGGCCCAGCCGGATTTTTTCTTCACGTCAACGAGCCAATAGAGCGCGGCGAAGCAATAGCAGCAGATAGCGGCGCTGTAGAGGCACCACGCGGGCGTCGCGGCGTTCTTCGAGATGCCGTAGAGCGGCCGGAAGAGCCAGCCGGCGAGGAACATCATCGCGCCGAACACGAGGATCCATCGGACGCGCTTCATCGGCTCCGCGGCAGGCGATCCGTCGAGGAACAACATGGACACGAGCATGCCGGCCAGCGCGATCATCGTATGGCCGCCGAGATGCGGTCCGATCGCGAGCAGCTGCTTCACGTAATAGAACGGCGCGTCGAACACGTGCGATGCGTCGCCGACAAACACGGCGATGCACACGCCGAGCATCCCCATGATCGCCGCGGGCTGCGTACCGAACACGAGATAGACGGAACAGGCGGCGAGGTACGTCCAGCCGATGAGTCCGAGGATTCCCCACCAGCTTGTGTGCATCCACTGCGCATCGCCCGGTGAGCCGCTGCGATACACGGCGGCGAGAATGACGAGTGCCGCGATGCCGGTCCATCGGAGCGCGCTGAACACCGTGCCCCGGAAGCTCACGGCCGCGGGGTAGACGTTCCAGACGAGGATGGCCGAGAAGAACACGAGCAGCGTCCAGACATCCCGGTCGAGGCCGGCGACGGCCGCGTTATAGCCGTGCATGTTCACCATGAAGACGCCAAGCGTGAGCAGACCGGCGGTGCGGCCGAGGATGTGCCTCAGGAGCGCGGCCGGCGAGTCTCCGCGCCGGCGCCGTGCGGCGAAC
>JAVBYH010000269.1 GCA_030824175.1 Bacteroidota bacterium
TACAAATGGAGCGTGTAGGGCGAGCTGTCAGCTCGCCCTGGTTGAGGTTCGTACTGCATTGTCACAGGGCGAGCTGACAGCTCGCCCTACACAAAAAATAAATCAGAGGCCGCCGCCGTTGTGATACACACGGATATCCTTGCCCCACATCAGTTTCGCACGGAGCACGTCGTAATAGCTCCGGTCCTTCGGCTTCACGAGCTTGATCGTGTAGTCGGCCTTCTGAATGATGACCGTCACCGGCGGCTTCACGAGTTTTTCCTGCTGTCCGTCCGCGGTAACGCGCACCTCCGCCGACCCTTCGTCGATGTTGATGCGGATAATGCTCTCGTCGGGCACGATCATCGAACGCGCCGAGAGGGTGTGCGGAGAGATCGGCTGCAGCGTGAGCACGTTGGTCGTGGGCACCACGATCGGGCCTCCGGCGGCGAGCGCATAGCCCGTGGTGCCGGTCGGTGTGGCGACGATGAGTCCGTCGCCCGTATAGCCGATGAGATAGTCGTTGTCCACGAACGCGGCCAGGGGGATCGCGCGCGATGAGCTGCTCTTGTCGATCACGACGTCGTTGAGCGCCGTCAATTCCTCGTCCATTCCCTCGATGGACGCTTTGATCACCGTGCGCTCCTCGACGGCATGCTGGTTGTTGAGAATGTCGCGGATGAACGGCTCCATCTCATCCACCGAGAGCTCCGCAAGGAAGCCGAGCTTGCCGAGGTTGATGCCGAGGATGGGGACCTGGGCCCTCCCCACCATGCGCGCCGTCGAGAGAATCGTGCCGTCTCCCCCGAAAGCGATGATGATGTCGCTCTGGTTGACGAGGTTCTCGTCGTCCAGCAGCTGATGTTTCTGGATCAGTTTTGATCCGATTTTCCTGTTCACGATCTTCCCGAGCTCATCGTGAACGAGGAACTCGATCTCATCTTTTTCTTCGCAGTTCAGCAGGCGAAGCACGGCGTCACAGACGGACTCTTTTGCGAGATTGCCGACTATTCCGAATTTCATTGCTGGGCCTCTGTGTGTTCAACCGCCGCGGCGGGCGCGCCTTTGGCCGTCTCGTCGACGTAATTCATCTTCAATTCCTTCAGGACCGTCGAGAGCATTTTTGTTTCATCGGACGAGAGCGCGGCCTTCATTTTTTCCATGATCATATCCAGCATGTCGATCGCCTGTTCGGCCTGGGCCAGATCGCGCTCGATCTTGTCGGTGACCGGATGCTTGATCTTCCCCATGTGCAGCATCGCCTGGTATTGGAAGATGGAGATGAGCTGGATGAACAGGACCTGATTTTTTTCTTCGGGTGTCATTGGTGCGGCTCCTTGGATGCTATTTTTTTTGTTGGAGTTCCCACAGCTTTGCATATTTCGTGAAGACATAGGCGGAGGAGAGTAGCGCCAGCACCAGTCCCTGCATGCCGTCGAGGAAGCCTCTCTTCAGGATGTACATTTTTACGAACAGCCACAGCGGCCGCACGATCAGGTCGCTTGCAGTGAACCGCTTTCCACGCCCGTTCACGTCTTCGGCGGCGAGCGTCGTGTAGCGGTTGAATTTTTCGAAATAATGATACAGGTTCGGATCGGTGTAATGGAGCAAATCGCCGGTAAGATCGACAATAATTCCGTCAATTTCCAGCCCTTCGTGGACCGCCGCGGCGGTAAAGCGCGCATGCTCCTTGTTGAAGAGGCGTATCACCCTGCCCGGATACCACCCGGAGTGCCTGATCCACCGTCCCAGGAAGAACGCGCGCCGGGCGACAGTATACGCCGCAGCATGCGTCGACCGGAGATCGAGCCCGGCGATCTCCGCGGCCAGTTCGGGCATGACCTGTTCGTCGGCGTCGAGCCAGAGCACCCACGGGTGCACGGTCCGGGAAACGGCGAACGATTTTGCAGCCGAGAATCCCTCCCACTTCCTGATGAACACGTGCGGCGTGTGCGCGCGGGCGCGCGCGACGGTATCGTCGCCGCTCTCCGCGTCGACGACGACGACATCGTCCGACCATCTCACGCTCTCGAGACAGGCGTCGATGTTGCGCGCTTCGTTCTTCGTGATGACGATGACGGAGATCATGCAGCGGTGTCTCCCGTTGCGGTGCGGTCGACAGCCAGGGCAAGACCGATGAAGAACCAGAGGAACACCATGATCTCGTGATCGCCGAAATTCCATTCGAAGACGCCGTTCACCTGAAAGGCGCAGTAGGCCGCAAGCACGCCGGCGGAGGCCGAGCCGTAGAGCCAGTCGGCGCGGCGCCGCCGCACGATGGCAAGGAGGACGAGGAAGATTTTGACGAAGAGCGCGAGCACGACGGCGAGTCCGACGCCGCCGAGCGTGACGAGGAGTGTCACCATGTTGTTGTGAAGATGGCCTCCGGTCTCGGGATCGTCTGCCGCCTTGTATTTCTCGTAAAAGACATGGAGATCCGTATCGCCGACGCCGAGCAGCGGATAGTCGTGCGCGATCCTGAGTCCGGTCGTCCACATGTTGATCCGGCCGTAGTTGCTCGGATGGCTCATGTCCACGATGCTCCGTGCACGGTCCACCTGGTGCGCCGGCGCGAAGAGGAAGAACGCGGCGATGGTCGCGGCGAGGATGAATAAAAATTTCCAATTCTGGACGACGGCGATGATGATGCCGCCGGCGATGAAGCCGAGCCACGAGCTCCGTGTGTTGGTGAGCATGAGCGCGGCGAGGATCGGCACAAGAATGAGCGCGAACAGGATCCTGTCCCTCTTCGGCGTCTTCCCATCGAGCACGAACGGGACGATGACGAGGCCGAGCATCATCTTCAATCCGCCGGCGGTCATGTACGACTGGAAGATGTTGAGCCGGTCCTTGTGTTCGGCAAGGTAGATCCCGATCTCGAACACCGAGAGGAGTGCCACGATCGCACCGAGAGCCAGGATGCCGAGACGGAGCTTCGGCCGGGAGTCGAACGCGAGGACGGCAGCGTAGACGATGGTGACGAGGATAAGGCGCTTCGCGTTATGGAATGCGTCCGCCGGGTACACCGCCGTCGCGGCCGTGAGAAGTTCGACGGCACAGTACGCGAAGAAGTAATAATCGAGCGGCGTGGCACGCAGCACCCAGCGCCGTTCGGCGACGATCCATGCGGCGGTGAGCAGAAGCATCGCGCCGAGCGCGAGGGACGCGGCCGCAATGGACACGGAGATCACGCCGATCTGGATGAGGAGCGTCACGAACAGAAAGAATGAAAACGGCGACTTGCTTTCGAGGAGTTGGTTCATGGCGCGTTATGTGAGCGATGATTGGAATTGCATATCGTGAAGCTTCCTGTACAATCCGTTCGTCTGCTTCATGAGCTCGACGTGCCGGCCTTCCTGCACGATGCCGCCCTTTTCGAGCACGAGGATCCGGTCCGCGTTGCGTATCGTTGAGAGCCTGTGCGCGATGACGAACGACGTGCGGTTCTGCATGAGCCGCTCGATCGCCTCCTGCACGAGGATCTCGCTCTCCGAATCGAGCGCCGAGGTCGCCTCGTCGAGGATCATGATGGGCGGATTCTTCAGCAGCGCGCGCGCGATGGAGAGACGCTGGCGCTGGCCGCCCGAGAGCTTCACGCCGCGGTCGCCGATCATCGTGTCGAATCCGTTCGGCATCGCATCGATGAACGAAAGTGCGTTCGCCGCGGCGGCTGCGGCGCGGATTTTGTCCTCCGGACATCCGCTGATGCCGTAGGCGATATTGTTGCGCACCGAGTCGTTGAAGAGGATCGTCTCCTGCGTCACGATGCCGATCTGTTCCCTGAGCGACCGCACGTCCAGCTTCCGCAGGTCGACGCCGTCGATGAGCACGGCCCCGCCCGTCGGATCGTAAAAGCGCGGGATGAGGTCCACCATGGTGGTCTTGCCGCCGCCCGAGGGACCGACGATCGCCACGACCTCCCCTTTTTTCACGTTCACCGACACATGCGAGAGCACCTGGCGCGCCTCGTTCTCCTGTGATGTGTACCCGAAGCACACGTCGCGGAATTCGATGCCGTTCACGATGCCCGCGAGCGGTCCGGCATCCGGCGCGTTGCGGATCTCCGGCTTCATGTCCAGGATCTCGAAGATGCGCCTCCCCGCGGCCGCGAACTCCTGCATGCGGTTATGGACGCTCGAAAGTTCTTTCACCGGAGGCATCAGTTGGAAGATCGCGAAGAGGAAACCGAGAAATTCCGAGGCCCGCATCTCTCCCGTCACGAGCACCTGACGCCCGCCGTACCAGATGATCGCCGCGCTTGCAATGACCGAGAGCAGTTCCGTAGTGGGACCGGACAGGTTCCGGATGCGCGTGATGTGGAGGACCGTCTTGAAATAGCTCCGCGTCTCTTTGCGGAATTTCCGGTTCTCGAACTCCTCCATCGCGAACGCCTTCACCACCTTCACGTTCGAGATCGTCTCCTGGAGCACGACCGTGATGTCCGCCATCTTCTCCTGCATGATGCCGCTCTGCTTGTAGAGGCGCAGGCCGATGACGCTCACCATGAGCATGATGACCGGGAACACGACGAATGCGAGAAGCGTCAATTTCCAGCTGAAGGCGATGGCCATGCCGAGGAAGACGACGATGAGCAGGGGCTGCTTGAGCATCGTGACAAAGGTGGCCGAGACTCCCCCGTTCACGACGTTGACGTCGTTCGTGACGCGCGAAATGAGGTTGCCCGTGCGTTCGTTCGAGAAGTAACTGAGCGACAGGTTGTGGAGGTGCTCGTAGAGGTCGTTCCGGATATCCATCATCGAACCCTGTTCCACGTACGCCATCGTATACGACTGCGCGTAGTCGAAGAAATTCTTCAGCGAGAAGACGATGAGGATGATCACGCAGATCCGGAACAGCGTGTCGGTCATCGTTCCGGAATACAGGTAGCGGTTGAGGGCCTGCGTGACGCGATGCTTTAGCGAGGCGCCGTAGCCCGAGACGCCCCCCCCGTCCGCGTCGGCGGAGACCGCCTGAGAATTCTCCGTCGCAGGCGCCGCGTCCGCGGCTGCAGGCTGCGCCGAGCCGGCCGTCACAGCCGACTGCGAGAAGAGCGTGTCGAGCAGCGGCACGGTCAGAAAAATGGACGCGCCGCTGAAGACGGAGAACAACAGGGTGCACAGGATCGACAGGGACAGCCACTTCCAGTACGGCCGGACGTATCCGACGATGCGGAAAAATATTCTCATGATGCGCGAAGCCGTTTAATGTCGAGGATGTCTGCGCTCGAAACGGGCGGGAGCTCCGCGCCGCGCCGCTGCGCGGCCTGGTACTCCCAGCTCTTGGCGTAGACAAGTAATTTATAGAGGGACGAATAGACGGCCAGGAGGAATCCATGGAAGCCGTCGCGGTACCCCTTGAGCACGACGAACATGCGCACGAAGAGCGCGATCGGATTCACCACGCAGTGGTACCATCGGATCACAGCCTCCGGATGTTCGGACAGCTTATTCGCGACGTCGAGCGACGTATAGTCGTTCATCTTTTCGAGATACTGGTGGATGGTGTCGTACGTGTAATGGTTCAGCGGTGCGTCGAGCGTGCCGACAGCGCCGCGGACCTCGAATCCCTCGTGGACCGGGCGGTGGTTCATGAATGCCGACGAGCGCCGGAAGAGGCGCATCTGATATCCGGGATACCACCCGCCGTGGCGTATCCACGTGCCGAGGAAGTAACTCTTTCGCGGCATGCGGTAGCCCTCGGCCGCCGGCGGTTCGGGAGCCGAAAGCATCCGTTGGATCTCCGCGCGCAGTTCCGGGGTGACTTCTTCGTCCGCATCGAGGGAGAGCACCCACTCGCACGATGCCTGCGCGGCGGCGAATTCCTTCTGTGCCGCGAATCCTTCCCACGCCTTGACAAGCACGCGAGCTCCGAGCCGGGCGCTGATCGCCGCGGTCGCGTCGGTGCTTCCCGAATCGACAACGATCACCTCGTCGGCCCACCGGACGCTTGTAATGCAGCGCCCGATATTGCGTTCCTCGTTCTTCGTGATGATGACGGCGGAAATAGTCTGCATATTATTGGACGACGATGTTCACAAGCTTGTTCTTCACGACGATCTCCTTCACGACGCGCTTCCCGTCCGTGTGCGCCTTCACGTTCGGCTCGGCGTACGCACGCGTCTTCAGTTCCTCTTCCGGAGCATCCTTCGGCGCGGCAAACTTTGCGCGCATCTTGCCGTTCACCTGCACGACGATCATCGCCTCGTCGCTCACGAGCATCGCGGGATCGTACGCGACCCATTCCGCGGTTTCACACAGGGCCGAGGCGCCGCCGAGCTTCTGCCACAGTTCCTCCGCGATATGCGGGGCGAACGGCGAAAGGATGACGATAAAATTCCGCATCATCGCCGTCGAGAGCGACGGCTGCTTCATCGCCTCGTTGATAAAAATCATCATCTGCGATATCGCGGTATTGAATCGCAGGGCCGCGATATCGTCCTCGACCTTCTTCACCGTCTGATGGTAGAGCCGCTCGAACTCCACGGATGCGGGGGCGTCCGTGAAGACGGCGTTCACCTCACCCTCCTCCGTCACATAGAGGCGCCAGATGCGGTTCAGGAAGCGGTGCACGCCTTCGACGCCCTTCGTGCTCCACGGCTTCATCTCCTCCAGCGGGCCCATGAACATTTCGAACATGCGGAGCGAATCCGCTCCGAACTCCTTCACGACGTCGTCGGGATTGATGACGTTGCCGCGCGACTTCGACATCTTGCGCGTATCCTCGCCGAGGATCATGCCCTGGTGGCGGAGCTTGATGAACGGCTCGTTCGTCGACACGTACCCGAGGTCGAAGAGCACCTTGTGCCAGAAGCGGGAATACATCAGGTGGAGCACCGCATGTTCGGCGCCGCCCACGTAGAGGTCCACCGGCATCCAGTATTTCATCTTCTCCATCGAACAGAATTCGTTGTCGTTCGAGGGGTCGATGTAGCGCAGATAGTACCAGCACGAACCAGCCCACTGCGGCATCGTGTTCGTTTCGCGCCGGCCCTTGCGACCCGTCTTCGGATCGACGACGTTCACCCAGTCTTCGGCGAGCGCGAGCGGCGATTCCGTGGTGCCGCTCGGCTGGAATTTCTTCAGGTCGGGCAGCAGCAGGGGCAGTTCGGCGACGTCGAGGGGGGATTTGGTGCCGTCCTCCCAGAGGATGATGGGGATGGGTTCGCCCCAGTAGCGCTGGCGCGAGAAGAGCCAGTCGCGCAGTTTGAATTTCACAGCCGCCTTGCCGCGTCCCGTTGTTTCGAGCCAGGCAGTGATCGTCTTCATCGCCTCGGCGGTGGCGAGTCCGTTGAGGCTCACGTCCGCGTTCGCGGAGTTCAACGCGACGCCGTCGCCGGTGAAGGCCGCGGTATCGGTCGTCGCGCCGTCGACGACATAGACGACCGGCAGTTCGAATTTTTTGGCGAAATCGAAGTCGCGCTCGTCGTGCGCGGGCACGGCCATGATCGCGCCGGTGCCGTAGCCCATGAGCACATAGTCCGCGATCCACACGGGGATGGGTGCGCCGGTGGCGGGGTTGATCGTAAAGCCGCCGGTGAACACGCCGGTCTTGTCCTTATCGACGCCGCGTTCGAGCTCGGTCTTCAGCGATGCCTGCGTCCGGTACTCGGACACGGCTGCAATGCGCTCCGGCGTCGTGATCGAATCGACGAGCGGGTGTTCCGGCGAGAGCACCATGTACGTGGCGCCGAAGAGCGTATCGGGCCGCGTCGTGTAGACGCGGATCGATGCATCGCTTCCCTGCACCTGAAAATCAATTTCCGCGCCCTCGGAGCGGCCGATCCAATTCTTCTGCTGCTCGAGCGTGGACACCGGCCAGTCGAGCGACTCCCCGTCCTTCAGGAAGCGTTCCGAATATGCGGTGATGCGCATCATCCATTGGCGGAGGGGCCTGCGTTCCACGGTGTATCCCTTGTCCGTCCATTCGGCGACTTCCTCGTTGGCGAGCACGGTGCCGAGACCCTCGCACCAGTTGACGGGAATTTCCGAGACGAAGGCGAGACGGAACTTGTCGAGCAGCTGCTCCCTGCCGAGCGCGTCCTTCGCATTCCATTCATCGGCGGTGCATTGTTCGTCGCACACAATGTCGCGCGTTCCGACCTCCGCGAGTTCCGTCTCAAGCTCGGTGATCGGGCGCGCCTTCTGGACGCGCGTGTCGAACCACGACGAGTACATTTTCAGGAAGATCCACTGCGTCCACTTGTAGTACTTCGGGTCCGTTGTGTTCACTTCGCGAGACCAGTCGTAGCTCAGGCCGAGCATTTGTATCTGGCGCCTGAAGTTGTTGATGTTCGACTCGGTCGTGATCTGCGGATGGATGTTTGTCTGCATGGCGTACCGCTCGGCCGGAAGACCGAACGCGTCCCAGCCCATCGGATGGAGCACATTGACACCTTTCAGGCGCATGAACCGGCAGAGGATATCCGTGGCCGTGTATCCCTCGGGATGGCCGACATGGAGGCCGGCGCCGGAAGGGTACGGGAACATGTCCAGCACGTATGATTTCGGTTTCGTTGTATCATCGGACGGGGCGAAGGAGGCGTGATCCAGCCAATATTTCTGCCACTTTGGTTCGATGTCTGAGAAGGGATATTGCATGAGTGCTCGTGTGATGTCGTGAATGAATGAAAATGGCTCAGGCTGTTTTAATGTACAGGCGCGCCGTCGTATCGGTGCCGATATGGAACTTTGTCCGTACTTCTTCGATCGTCGCGCCGCGAAGCACAGAGAGCGCGACCGCTGTGTGGCGCAGCGAGACGGGCGACAGTGTGCGCTTCGCAGTGGAGGAGAATCCGGCCTTCGCCAGGTAATGGCTGATGCGCGAACGCAGGCCGCGCGGCGTCATCCGCTCGCCTCTCGTCCTGTTGCCGCTCGACTCGAACAGCGGCTCCTGCCTCCGCGCGTGTGAGCGGAATGAGAGGTAGTCGCGAATCGACTTCTTCACTTCGGCCGGCAGTTCGATGATCGTATCCTTCTTCTTCCTGCCTTTGCGCTGCACCGCGAGCGTTCCGCGGCGGCCGGCAAGCGACACGTCGCCGATGTCGGCACGGACGAGCTCGACGGGCGTCAGGCCGCAGATCACCATCAGCCGCATGAGCGCGAGGTCGCGCACGGCGCGTTCGTCGCCGCCGTCGATCGACGAGAAGAGCGTGTCGATCTCCGCCGCGCTCATCATGTCGTGCGTGTGCGCGCGCGTTGTCTGCGTGCAGCGCACTCCGACGGCGGGATTCGACGTCAGC
>JAVBYH010000077.1 GCA_030824175.1 Bacteroidota bacterium
GTACCAGAAGGTTGCGTACCTCATGCGTTCGGGCGAGCCCGACGCGTTGGACCGCATGGTCGCCATCAGCTATGCGAGCCTCGCGACGGATCTCGTGCTCCGCAAGGAGTACGGCAAGCTCGTCGCGCTGAAGGGCGGCAAGTACACGACGGTGCCGATCGAAACATTGACGCAGGGAGTGAAGCGCGTGGATGTGGATGAGCTCTATGATGCGGAACATTATCGTCCGAAGGTGTCGCACGTCTTCGGCAAGCCGATGTTCCTGTACTGAGGCATGGGGATGATGGTCCCCGAAGAGAGAAACGCGGTACAACACAGCAGCCCGACGCATTGCGCCGGGCTGTTGTGTTATTTCACGGTATCGGTGGCGCCTTCGAGGATCCATTGCTTGAGGCCGCGCCGCTGGTTTGCGGTGAGGATGCGCGTGGGCGGCATGGGCGTGAGGCCGTATTTGCCCTCGATGCGCCAGATGAGCCGGCTGAGGGCGGTGTCGCGAGCGACGAAGACGTCGTAGGTCCGCTGACGGACGCCCGAGTAGCTCGTCAGATCGAGGTTGCCCGCGAACGACTTCGTGTCGTGGCAGCCGCTGTATGTGCAGGCGATGTTGAAGAGCGGCTGAACCGAATTGTAATAGCTGATGTTCTTCTCAGGGAAGACGATGTCGTTGAGATCGTTGACGGTGTTGTCGTCCGCGCAGGAGCCGATGAAGCAGGCGGCGGCCAGTGCGGCAGCAACTGCGACGTTTATGTGACGTGTTGTGAACGGATGCATCGTTCCTCATAGTCGTTAAACAGATGTACATTAAACAGATGTACTGACAGTAATATAATGATTCTCAGGGAAAAAAGTTGTACAATAATCTATTGAATACCTAATCGGAGCGGATCGACAGTGAAAACCATCATCAGGGCAGCAGTCATCACGATCGTTTGCGTCCTCGGCCACGCCGGGGCGGCGGCGCAGGATTTCCAATCCACATTTCGCGATTTCGATCTGCTCGAGTTCCGGTCCCTCGGGGCAGGCGCGGCCGCGAACGAGTTCGAGCCGCGCGGAGACAACGCGCTGCCCGATTCGCTCCGCATCCGGTTCTCGACGCCGATGGTCTTCGTCGAATACAGGCAGATGGACATCCGGATCGCGGCCACATACAACCGGTATTCGATGCTCGGTCAGAACAAGTCGTCGTATGCAATCTACGCCGAAGGATCGACGGACCTGCCGCTGGCCGCGGACCGGTCCGGTGGACTGTATGTGCCGATCATCGTTGCGACGAATTACGTGCGGGCCGAAGGCATCGGAACATCCTCAAGCATTTTCGATGTGGGCAGCATCGGCATCGGCGCCGGAATGAAATACCGGTACCTGTCCGAGACGTTCGGGCTACAGGCCTATGCGGGGGCCGTGATCCACTACAGCACGGTAGGCTTCAGCATCGAGAGCGGCTCCTCCACATCGGCGCGGGGAGAAGTGACGCTGCTGTTTCCGGAACTTGTCTGGAAGGGGGCGGTGATCGGATACCGATTGGAAACACAGCAGTGGAGGATGACGGACGACAAATTAAACTACCGCCGGCTGCATTACGGCGCCTTCGTCGGATTGTTATTCTAAGCACAGCCGCATCGGGCGAATCCGATGAGCAGAAGACCGGTGAATGAAAATATTTTTAAACATAGCACTCACTGCTGTCCTCATCACGATCGCCGCCGCCCGTGAACCATTCGAAGACGCCGTCGGACGGACCGATACGCTCCGGGCGACAATCCGCCGCGCCGGCGCGGATACCTCTGTCGCACTGCCGCACGCGCTCGTCTATTCCCGTTCGCTCGAGGTCTTCACCGATACGGCTTCGTTACAGCGCCTCCGGGCCGACGCGTTCAGATTCGACCAGGCGGGCGCGCGCATCGTGTTTGACCCCCTTCGCGTGGTGCCAGAGGGGGCCGATTCCCTCGTTGTGTATGTCCGTTATCGCTACGTGCCGCTCTTGTTCAAGCCATCCTACAGCCTCAGAAAAATGATCATCAGGACGGACACCGCATCGGTGCGCGCGGCGCGCATCTACACCGAACAGACGTCGCCGCTCTTCGGCGATTTCTTCGGCCCTGAACTGCAGAAGAGCGGCAGCATCGTGCGCGGATTCACCGTGGGCACGAACAGGGACCTGACGTTGAATTCCGGATTGCGCCTGCAGTTTGCCGGAAAGCTGTCGCAGGACATCGACATTGTCGCCGCACTCACGGACGAGAACACGCCCATACAGCCCCAGGGGAACACGCAGACGCTGCAGGAGTTCGACAACATTTTCGTGGAAGTGAAGAGCAAGCAGTACGGCGCCACGCTCGGCGATTTTTATTTCACGGCGGACAAGACCGAGTTCGGAGCGATCACGCGAAAGCTTCAGGGTGCGAAGGCAACCGCGGCGGTGTCGTTGGGGGCGGTCCTCGCCGAAGGCGCCGTAGTGGGCGCCTCGTCCAAGGGAAAATTCTTCACGAATCAGTTCACGGGCATCGAGGGAGTGCAGGGACCGTACAGGCTGACGGGGAAGAACAACGAGCGGAACCTCATTGTCCTCGCGGGCACGGAAAAGGTGTACTGTAACGGGGAGCTTATGGCCCGCGGCGAATCCAACGATTACACGATCGAGTACGGCAGCGGTGAAATCATTTTTTCGGCCAGGCGGCTCATCACCTCCGCCACGCGCATTACGGTCGACTTCGAGTATTCGGACAGGCAGTATACGCGTAATTTTTTCGGCGTGACGGCTGCGGCCGAAGTTGCGAAGACCGTCTCGGTCCGCACCAGCTATTATCAGGAGGGCGACGATCCGGACGCGCCCATCGACATTTCGCTTTCGGACTCGGACAAGGAACTCCTGCGCCAAAGCGGCGCAGGCGGGGCCTTCAAGACGGGCGTCGCATATGTCGGCGCCGATTCGGCGACGGGCATCGGCAGGGGGCAGTATGCCGCCGTCGACACAACGGTGAACGGCGCACCGCAGACGATCTACGTCTATCAGCCGGCGACGCCGCAGGCCCTTTACAACGTCGGCTTCACGTACCTCGGCGCGGGAGGCGGAGAGTATACTCGGACGCGGTTCGGGGTGTACACATTTGTCGGCACGGGACAAGGAGGATACAAGCCGGTGATCCTGCTGCCGAGCGCGCAGCTCCATCAGCTTGTAGACGTAGCGGCGACCGTAAAGGCATCGGAGGCGCTGGAGTTCACCGCCGAAGCCGCCCATTCCGAACTCGACCGCAACCGCCTCTCGTCGCTGGGCGATGGCGGCAATGGCGGCAACGCCCTGAAGGCCTCGCTGCGCTTCTCGCCGAAGGACATGCGGATCGGGGAGACCTCTTTCGGTTCCATGGATATCTCGTTTCAGGAACGCTACATCGACAGCCGGTTTGTGTCCATCGACCGTATCAACGACATCGAATACGCGCGCAAATGGAACATCGACAGTGCGGCATCGACGGGAGGACGCTCGGAGGAGACGCGGCAGCTCACCGCATCCTTCGAGCCGACGAAGACCGTGGCATTCGGCGGCACGTACGGAACGTACGAGCTCGATTCGGCCTTCTCGTCGCGTCGCACCTCGGGGTTCGCGCGCGCGGGCTCGGTCGCGAAGAAGATCGCCGACTATCTCGTCGAGTACATTTCGAGCGACGACCATTCGGCACTGACGACGAGCCGATGGTTTCGGCAGCGGGGCGGGGGCGACTATGCGATCGGCCTTTTCACGCCCGCCATACGGTTCGAGAACGAGGAAAAGCTCAATCGCATCGGGTCGGCGGATTCGCTCACGTCCGCCAGTTTTTCATTCCTCGAATACGCGCCGAAGTTATCGATGCGCGAATGGAGCGGGATCACGCTTTCGGCCGAACTCGCGTGGCGCACCGAGGACGCGACCGCCGCAGGAAGCCTTGTCCGCCAGTCCTCCGCATTCACGCAGACGTACGGCGCGGCAGTGCGATCGGGTTCGTCTTTTAAATCGTCCGCCGCGGTGACGCTCCGCACGAAAGACTATGAGCGTGCGTTCGAGAGCCTCTTCACGGACCAGCAGTCGGTGCTCGTGCGCCTGCAGTCGCGTTACACCCCGTACGACGGGGCGATCGACGCCGACCTCTTTTACGAGGGGGCGACGGAGCGGACGGCGAAGCTCGAGAAGGTGTTCTATCAGGTGAGAAAGGGAGAAGGGCAGTACATCTGGATCGACGGGAACAAGAACGGCGTCGTGGATATCAACGACGAGCGTGACTTCGAATTGAACCGGTACGACGGAGAGTACATCATCCTCACGCTCTCGGGCGATTCGTTCTTTCCGATCATCAATCTGAAGACCTCGTCGCGGCTGAGGCTCACCCCGCGAAAATTTTTCCCTCAGCCGGCGTCGTTTCTTGAGCTCGCCGCGTCGGCGCTGTCCACCGAGACGTACTTCCGTATCGAAGAGAAGAGCACCGAGGAGGACATTCAGAAGATCTACCTCCTTCGGAAATCGTCCCTCTTGAATCCGCTCACGACGCTCGCCGGATCGCAGCAGCTGCAGCAGGATCTCTTCGTGTTCGAGAATCAGCCGGACATTAATCTGCGTCTCCGCTACGCGCAGCGCATGAGTTTGGGGCAGTATAGTTCGGGCACGGAGACAGGGTACAACCGCGAACGGTCTGCGCGCGTCAGGTTCAGGCTTGCCGATCAGCTCTCCGGTCAGGCGGATGTGTATAACAAGCAGGACAACGCCTACTCTCCGGTTGTAAACGGACGCTCGCGCACGATCGGCACAGACGGGGCGGCGCTGGACTGGTCGTACAGGCCTGAACCGGCGATCGAACTCGGACTGAAGATCGAGACGTCGTCGTCGACGGACGAACTCCCCAGGCAGCCGGTCGGTTCGGCGTTCAACGCACAATCGGTGCGAACCGTTATCGCGTTCCAGGGCGCAGGACAGGCGCGCATGGAACTCTCGCGCGAGGAGATCACGCTTGCTGGTGCGGAGCCGGAGTATGTCGTGCCGTACGAGCTCACCGCCGGGCGCGATGTGGGGAAGACGTATCTCTGGAACACGACGATCGAATACAAACTGGGGAAGAATATTCAACTCTCCGGTCAATACAACGGCCGGACGGTGAACGGACGCACGCCGATCCACTCCGGACGGATGGAAGTGCGCGCATATTTTTAATTATGTAATTGACAAACGGCCGAAGAATCCGTATCTTTATTACTGTATTTGTTGTGCCATCACGCCATCATGGCGGAATTGGTAGACGCGCTGGACTCAAAATCCAGTTCCCTTTAAAGGAGTGTCGGTTCGAGTCCGACTGATGGTACAACAACACGGCGCCGTACCCAAGTGGTAAGGGAGAGGTCTGCAAAACCTTTATGCATCAGTTCGAATCTGATCGGCGCCTCCACTAAAAAGCCTTTAATCCTCATCCGATTAAAGGCTTTTTTTTTGGGAAACAAATCTCCGCCCCGCGCGTCCTACTGACATGCCACATACTTCTCTACTCGGTTATTTACTCTTCGTCTGCGGAGTTATGGGCAACGATTCCGTCATCCCTCTTTCAGATCGAGTGAGGGAGATCGTTCCCATGGACACGGTTGTCGTTACAGCGAGCCGTGTAAAGGATGTTACCGGAATCTCACCTGTCTCGCTTTCAGGTGCGACGGTGAATGCGGTCCCTAAGTTCCTTGAAGCCGATCCGCTGCGTTCCATCCTCATACTGCCCGGAGTCTCGTCCGGCGGATCGGATTTCAATACGCAGATCTATCTTCGCGGTGGAAATTCCGATGAAACGATGATCGCATTGGACGGTGTGCCGCTCTACAACCCTTTCCACTTCGGAGGTCTCTTCAGCATGATCAATGCCGATATTCTCGAGCGTGAGGATGTGTACAGATCGAATTATCCCGTGTGGTACGGCGGCGCCGCATCGGGCGTGGTGGACATGATCACGAAGGAACGTGCCGTACAACAAACGACGGGTTCGGTCGGTATTGCCATCACGAGCCTCAAGGGAAATGTCGAAACGCCGGTGCTTGGGGGCTCGCTCTTTCTTTCCGCGCGCCGTTTCTGGTTCGACCTGACGAGGGCGGCGACACCGTCGGACAAGGCGAATAATTATTTTTTCTATGACCTCTATGGAAGATACGTCTATCCGATCGGCGCAACACAGACACTGTCCGTGTCCCATTATCATTCAAGGGACGTGAACGACAAGGACTATTCGCACGACATGTACCGCAACATCTCGATCGGCGAGCCTGTCACATGGTACAACCGGGTGACGCAGGCACGGTGGACGTTCACACCTAACGACGGGAATACATTGGAACTTGCGCTCTATCGGTCGGAAGGAGGATCGGACGCCGACGTTTCCGCATTGTGGAATCGCACGCAACCCGTGCGGTACGATGTCGACAACACGATCGCCGAAGACGGAATGAAATTTTCAGGATGCCATATGCGCGATGAAACGACGGTGTCGTACGGCGTCGAGGCGAAGCGCATCCGTCTTGAGTATCGGTGGGACATCCGTCCGGAATATAAAAATCTCGATCCCTCGCGGATCAATCTGAATCCTCATCCGCAGCTCTTCTTCGATTTTGCGCCGAACCGGTATTCGTATCGCCGATCGACGGCGAGCGCGGAAATTTATGCCGCGGTGCGGAAGCATGTCACGGAGAGAATCGACGTGTCCGTCGGGTTCAGGGGATCGTACGTGCATGCACTGCATGGATTGTTCACCTCTCCGTATGTCGGACTACAGTACGCGATTTCTCCCGAGTTGCTCGTCACAGCAGGGTATGGCCGCTATTACCAGTACCTCTATACGATAAAAGACGCCCGCTCACTCAACAACACAGACACTCCCTTCAACGCATATTTCCTGAGTGCGGACGCACAGCAAGTGAAGCACTCGGACCATTTCGCACTTGGGGTGAAATTGCCGGCGCTACCGTTCACAATCAGTGCGGAGATCGAGGGATACTACAAGGACCGCAGACATATCGCCGGCTCGTACAGCCTCATCGACCGACCGCTCGTGTTCGAGAACGGGGCGGCGTACGGCGTCGACGTGCTCATCAGAAAAACAGGTGGACCCGTCACCGGCATGCTTGCGTATTCGTTTTCCCGCTCGGTGAAACGAAATCCGGAATATACGTATTTCGTGAACTCAGACAGGACACACACGCTCAAGGGAATCGCCTCTGTCTGTCCGTTGAAATGGCTGACCGTTGATTGCGTCGTGAATACCGCAACAGGGGTTCCATACACCGACATCATCGGAAAATACATTGGGTACGACGACGGCGGCACCAACTATTGGGATTATCCGGAGCAGGTCGGATGGAATCCGATCTATGGAAGGAAGAACGGGCTGCGCTCGGACTCCTACACGCGTGTCGATATCGGATTCACCGGAGCGTTTCCGGTGCGGAAGGTCGTCGTCAAGCCCTTCATACAGATCCTGAACATCTTCGATTCACCGAATCCCTACGGCCTCGGTTGGCTTTCCTCGGAGCATGCACAGGACCAGAACGGATCGAGCGTCATTCCGGCATTCGGTATCACAGTGGATTTCTGATCATGATGATGAGCACAAAATATTTACGCATCTTATCCGGCTATGCATCGTGTTGTCTGCTGCTCAATGCATGCACCGATCTGACCGAATCACCGGCACGAATGGAGACGAGCGTCAACTGCGTGCTCGTCGCCAACAGGGGGGCGCAAAAAATATTCATCTACAGTACGACGGATCGAAACACGTACATCTATCCGGAGAATAATTATGCTCTGCTGGCAATCGCCGGCGCCGTCGTCGACCTCACAACCGCGGATGGAAAACACCGGCTGCAGTACGTCGTCGATACCGTGGGAGTGACGTCATCCAATGGGAATAGATATTATTCGGCCGCGGGAAAAGTGCGGATCGTCACCGATGCAGAGTACGGGCTCTCCGTCGAGACGTCGTTCGGAACGATAACCGGCAGCACAAGGGTTCCCGGAGAGTTCACGATCGGATTCCCTGTCGATAAGTCGCGCATCGCATTCAGCGGCAACCAGGCGACGCTCCCGATCCATTGGACCAGGAGCACGAATGCGTTCGTGTATCAAATTGTTGCCACGATGGTATCCTGGGAAACGAGGACGTTCAACGGGATGGATCCCTTTACGTTGCGCAGGGAGGAAGTGCGGACTTTTTCGACTGTCGACACTGCGTTTTCGGCAATCCTGTCACTGCGATCGCAATCCAATCTTCCAGACACAGTGATCGTAGAGGTCACGGCATTCGATAAAAATTTTTACAGTCACAAATTTCTCGGAAACGAGCGGGCGGGTGTAACGGGAGGATATGGTGTGATCGGTTCGGGCGTTGCGAAGTCGATCACGCTGACCGTGCAGAAATAACCGTATCGGTGTGAATGGTCACCGAGGGAGCAGACGGAGGAGGGATTGTTTCCTTGCCTTCAATGTGAGCAACGATTTAACGAGGAGGTCGATGGAAACTGAAGGATCGCCTGCCTCCATTTTGGCAACACGGGACTGGCTCGATTTAATCATACGTGCGAAGTCTTTTTGAGTCATCTTAAGAGAGCGGCGACGTTTTTGGAGGTTTTTACTCAACGACAACTTCAATTCGATGTAATCCGTTTCTTCCCGGCTGAGGTCGAGGAATTCCGCAACAGTACCGAGTTTCCATCCGGCCGCCTCAAGTTCTTTTTGTTTGTTTTTATCCATCATTTCATCCAATTCATTATATTGAATCGTACAGCTTAATTCGTTTCGTGCAAGAGTCGATGATAAGTTTCGGTGTTTGATTTGTTTCTTTCTTGAATACCTCAAGAATTATATTCGCATCGTTATCGATTCGATAGATAATGCGCCAATTCGTATTCTCATCCGTAATACGTAACTCATGACACCGGCTTCCAATTGAGGGCATCGGACGCGCATTTGGCAGGGGGATCAATCCACCCTGTTGTAATCTGCGCAACAGGTATCCCGCCTCAATTCTGGCTGAGAGTGACAGAGGCGGAGTTTTAATCTCACCGTGTAGCCAAACGAGAGGTTTCTCATTGGCAATCATTGTGAAATATATGTCAAATATGACATACTGTCAAGTGGTAATATATGAAATCCATACATGAAATCCATACAATGAGCACTCGAATTTCGACCCAACGTCTTACAATTGTTTCCGCGACGCTAGA
>JAVBYH010000209.1 GCA_030824175.1 Bacteroidota bacterium
TCGCCCTGTCGAACGACAGTACGATTGTTAAACCGGGGCGAAACACCGTTTCGCCCTACACGCTCCAATTGTACAGTAAGTGAATTTTCATAGCAGGGCGAGCCGACGGCTCGCCCTATTTTTTTTCCGGCTCGCACACGTCGTTCCCCCTGTCGAAGATGATCCGCCACACGCCCGGCGCCTCCAGCCGCCACACGGAAGTGAACCGCGCGACGAGTTTCCCCGACGCATTGCGCACCGGACCGGAGCTCAACGCCAGCGTCCCCGAGTCCAGCACTTCCACCTCGTCCGGTTCCCACGAGAACGGAGCGTCGGGCTTATCGAAGAACCGTTTCCACCACTCCGCCACCCGAGGCTTCCCGCGCAGCGGTGCGGGGCCGGAAAAGAACACCGCCTCCTCCGACACGAAGCTGGTGAACGCGGCATGATCCCTGTCCGCCATCGTCTTGGCGAATGCACGCTCAACGTTCATGACATCACGTTTCAACTCAGCATGCGCCGCGCTGTCCGCACCGGCCCTGCCGGGCTGAGCTGCGGCCGTTGCCGCACAGGCCCCGAGACAAAATGCGATGATGATCGTGTCGATGCGCATACGCGTATTCCGGAATTGATAAGGCTCAGGATCCCAGCACGGAATGGATCGCCGTCTGAACATCCCGAAGCTTGAATGGTTTGGTGAGCACGTCCCTGATCCCCAGTTCGAGCAGATGGTCCTTCGTCATCCCATCCAGATATCCCGACGAGACGACGATTTTCACGTCGCGATTGATCTCCCGGAGCCGGCGTTCCAGTTCCTCCCCCCCCATCACCGGCATCCCAAGGTCGGTGATGACGAGGTCGATGGAATCGCAGTGTCTCGCGTACAATTCAAGCGCCTCGGTTCCGTTGGACGCTGTATGCACGATGTAGCCCGATCCTGTCAGGAATTCGAACAGCGTATCGCGAAGCAGCTGCTCGTCGTCGACGACGAGAATTGTGCCGTTCTGTCTGGGGGCAGGCGTGTCGACGGTTCTCCGCTTCCCGGGCTCCTGTCGCTGGACGCCCGGGAAATAGAGCGTGAATGTCGTGCCCCCCCCAAGCGTGCTCTGCACGTCGATGAATCCGTTATGGTTCTTCACGATGCCATGGACGATCGCAAGACCGAGCCCCGTGCCCTTGCCACGCTCCTTCGTCGAGAAGAAGGGATCGAAGATCTTCGCCAGGATCGCTTCGTTCATCCCCATGCCCGTGTCCGAAACGCTGATCCCGCAATACGGGACCGCCTGGGCCTGGGGGAATTTGCGCCTGATGACGTCTGTCGGAACATGGAATTGCGTGATCCTGAGCGTGCCGTTGTTCGTCATCGCGTCACCCGCGTTCAGCGACAGGTTCAAGAGCGCCTGATGGATCTGGCCCGCATCCCCGAGGATGACGCCATCCCCGGGATCCATCGAGGTCTCGATTGTAATTGATTTCGGGAGGAAGTGCTTCAGCATCTCCTGCAATTCGGCGATGGAATGCGAGAGCGATACCTGCTTCAGTTCGGCCTGTTCGGGACGGGAAAAGATAAGCAGCTGACGGGAAATGGATGTACCGCGTTCCGATGCGTCGATAATGCGGTCCACATATTTCCTGAGATCGCTGTGGTCGGGCAGCTGCGCTTGCAGAAGTTCAGCGGAACCCAGCACCATGGCCAGCAGATTGTTGAAATCATGCGCGATGCCCCCTGCGAGCGTCCCGACACCCTCGAGCTTCTGCGCCTGGATGAGCTGCTGCTCGAGCCGCTTCTGATCGGTGATGTCGTGATACGTGGCGAGCACTCCCTTAATGTTCGGATCGTGCACGAGATTCATGGCTGTGAGGTGGATCATGCGATAGGATCCGCCCTTCACCTTGTAGCGATACTCGACTGTCGTCGTGGCGTTCTCGTCCGCCATGATGAAGGCAAACGCCTCTTTGACACGATCGAGATCATCCGGATGGACTGTCGCAGTGTACGGCACGCCGATGAGATCCGAGGGCTTCCATCCGAAATATTTTTCAATGTTCTCGCTTTTGTACGTAATGTTCCCTTGCGGATCGATGATCGCGATGACGTCCGCGATGTTCGCGATCATCGCACGCTGTTTCGCCTCGCTTTCGCGCAACGCCTCCTGCGCCCGCTCATGTTCGCGCAACAGGTTCCACTCTCGCAGCGCGCGGTCGACCGTCCTCTGTATCCCCGTGAAAACGTCGGGCGATTTCACGATGTAATCGATCGCCCCCGACTTCATCGCATCCACGGCCGACTGTTCGTTGCCGAAGCTCGTCATCACGACGACCGGATATCGGCCCCCGTCGAGTGAATCCTTCAGCACATCGATCGACCTGCCGTCGGGCAGATTGAGGTCCATGATGACGATGTCCGGCTGATGCACGGGCGCGAATTGACGATACTCGCGTATCGATCCGGCCACGCGGACGGCATAGCCCGGCGTCGATTCCAGCGTCCGCCGAATCGCCTCGGCATGCGCCGGATCGTCCTCAACAAGCAGTACCTTTGTGACTGTGTCAGCCATTGGGTGATGTCGTTATTTTTCGTCAGGGAATTTGTTCCATGCGAGCCAGTAGTAGCCGAACGCTTCCAGTTGCTTCGTAAACTTGTCGAAGTCCACAGGTTTCACGAGATAGCTGCCGACGCCATGTTCGTACGCCTTCACAAGATCGGACTCGGCGCTCGATGTCGTCAGGACGACAACGGGGATCGTCTTGAGATCCTCTGCCGCCTTGATGCGCGCCAACACCTCGAGGCCGTCGACCTTCGGCAGCCGGAGATCGAGGAGAATCAATCCCGGACGCGGGCTCGATTCCGGATCGGCATATGCCCCCTGGTGCATCAGGTAATCGAGGGCGGCCTGCCCGTCTTCGACATGGTTGATCCGGTTCGCGACCCTGAACGCCGCCAGGTTCCGCATCACGATCTCGGCGTGGGCCGGATCGTCTTCGACCAATAAGATTGTGACGGGACTTCCATTGACCATTGCTCGTATTCCCTTCTAGTGCAGAATTTTTGTTTTTGCCAGCGTGAAACGGAATGTTGTTCCGAGACCGATCCCGTCGGATTCAGCCCAGATCCTGCCGCCATGGACCTCCACGATCCGTTTGGCCAGGGCAAGGCCGATGCCCGTGCCTTCGGTGCCGGGATTCAGTTTTTCAAAAAGGCCGAACAGCTTGGACTTGTGCCGCGGATCGATGCCGATACCGTTGTCGCGTATGAACAGTACGACCTCCGCATTGTGCTGCTCGACGCCTATCTCGATCATCGGCGACAATTGCGTTCCCATGAATTTCACCGCGTTGTCGACGAGGTTCTGGAACACTTCGATGAGCCGTTGGACGTCGCCGAACACGACGACAGGCGCGTCCGTAACGGTGATCGACGCCTTGCGTTCGAGGATTCGTCCCGCGACGAGATCGAGCGCCTCGCGCACGACAGTCTGCAACGGCGTTTCGACGTACGGATTCATCTTCCGTCCGACGCGCGACAGGTCCAGCAGCTCGTCCAGCAGGTGCGACATTTTGTTCGCGGCCGCATGAATGAACGCCATGTCCTTGTCCATCCTTTCGCCATCGTTCGCCTTCATGTCTTCCGCAAGAAAGCCAAGGAAGGTCTTCACCGTAACGAGCGGACTCTTCAGGTCGTGCGACACAGTGTACGTGAAGCGTTCCAGTTCCTCGTTTTTCTGGCGGAGTTCCTCTTCCTTGATCTTCCGTTCGGTGATATCCTCGAATACCGTGGCGAACGTTCCGCGCTTGGGCGAAATGACGATGATGCGGAAATGTTTCTCCAACGGCGGAAAGTATGTCTCGAACGAGAACGATTCGCCCGTTGCGGCCACACGGCCGAATTCCTCGAGGTATGGAGGCGTCTCGGTCCCGTAGAGCTGCCTGCCCAGCGGCTGCTCGTCCGGCCGCAGGACGAGGCCCGTGTGGCGGCTGTACGCCGGATTCACATCCAGAATTTTATAATCGATGCCGTTGCCGTTTTCGTCGTAGATCATCTCGTGTAACGCGACGCCTTCGGTCATGTATTCGAAGAGCGTGCGGAATTTTTTCTCGCTTTCCTTAATGGATTGTTCGGCGTGTTTGCGCTCGGTAATCGCGCGTGCCTGCTGGATGATCTGGAGGGCGAGGAACGACAGTTGCCGGGCCGTGAGCGCGACAGCCGTGTGCACTTTTTCGAATTGCTCCTTCGACATGCGCACAAGTCCGGGCAGTGCGGCGCGCACACGCGCGGCATCCACGCCGATCGACGTCGTGTAGGCGAGCACTTCGTCTTCGGCGAGCGATTCATCCACCACTTGTCCGATGAGCCATTTCGCGATGGGCCGGGCGCCTACATTGATGCTCGTGCCGCCGTCCCAGAAACCCGCGCTCAGACATTTCGCGATGCGGCCGTTCCCATCTTCGAGCGTGCCCAGCTCCTTGTCCGAGCGGATGCAGTTCACAAGGCCCGCGGGGGTGCCACGGATCATGAGACAGAGCGCGCTGAAATTACTTGGTTTCGTGATGGGAATGCCGTCGACGTCCGTGATGATCGCCGCCACTCCCGTCGCATCCGAAAACGCATCCTGTATCGCCTGGATGTCGTCGATATCGAACAGGTCCTCGAACCGGATGGACGCGTCGTCTCCGGCGGGCTGCGTCAGCGCCTGGAGGCGCCGGCTCAATTTGTCGCGCTGATGCTCGAGGTCCCCGATGCGTTTCTGCAGTTCGGCAAATGATCCTTCGGCGGGAACCGGTGCGGTGCGACCGACACTATTTTCAGCTTGCATATTCATACAGGGCGGTCTGTGAATGAAACAGCGGGTACTTCTCGGCGATTAGTCAAGATACCCCGACGATTCAAGAGAGTCAAGTGGAGTATATCGTCGCACCGCCCATCGGCGAATTGCGATCATGCATCACTGTATGCACGATCGACAAGAGCGACTGCAACCGGTAGGGCTTTTGAATGAAGGCGGAGACTTTCGCATTGCCGATCTTCCTCGTGACATCCTCTTCAGAGTACCCGGAGGTGATAATGACCTTCACGTCCGGGTCGATTGCATGCAGGGCCTCGACGACCTCTTTCCCCGACATTTCCGGCATCGTCAGGTCGACGAGAACCATTCCGATCTCGGATCGATGCTGTCTGTAGAACTCGATCCCCCGGGCGGGAAGAAGTTCGAACGATGCGCGATAGTGGCCGGCCTCGAGCATCTCCTTCGCCATGGCTGCGACGTCCTCTTCGTCATCGACGACAAGAATCATCGTTCCAGCGGCGGGTTCCTTGGATCTCTCCACGAGTACACTTTCTTCACCCGGATTCGGCGAGGGTACAACCGGCAGGACGATGCGGAACGCCGTTCCCGCTCCTTCAATGCTCTCGACACTGATCCCTCCTTTGTGCCCCTGAATGATTCCAAGGACCGCCGAGAGTCCCAACCCTCGGCCCGTGAATTTTGTCGTGAAGAACGGATCGAAAATTTTGTTGATCGTGTCCCGGCTCATTCCGCTGCCGGTGTCTGTCACAACAAGCAGGGCATAGCGTCCTTCATCCAGTGTCGAATTCGTGAGCCTGCCGAACGGTAGGAGTTCGTCTCTCCCGAGAGTAACCGCAGTCAGCGTGACAGTCACCATTCCCTGCCTGTCGCCGATCGCCTCTCCGCCGTTGATGATCAGGTTCATAACGATCTGTTCGATCTGGCCTGAGTCGCCGTTCACAAACAGGGGCGTCGACGGCAGGTGCGTGGTCAGTTTTACATTCTTCGGCAGCGACACGCCGAACAGGCTCGCATGCTCCCGGATGACCGAGGCAATGTCGATCATGATGTTTTGGAATTTCCCCTTGCCCGAATACGCGAGCATCTGCCTCGTCAGGTGTGCCGCGCGCTCCATCGCTGCAACGGCCTTCTCGATGTTCTTCGCCGCAGGATGATCGGCGGGCAATTGTTCCTGTGCCAGGGAAACGTTCCCCAGCATCACGCCGAGGAGGTTGTTGAAATCGTGCGCGATGCCTCCGCTGAGGATGCCGATGCTTTCCCGTCGCTGCATATCCCGCACCAATTGTTCGGCATTCTTTCGTTCGGTGATGTCGCGCGCCAGGAACACCGCCGAAACGACGGTTTCGCCGACGACGATCGGCGACGCACACACTTCATACGATCTCACCCTGCCGTCATGCTCGGGACCCGTTGTTTCAAAGATTGTCGTCTTCCCCTCCAGGAACGCGGCGTGCAGCGCTCTCTCCACGGTCGGACGATGGTCGGGTGGAACAATATCGAGCAGTGTCGACGACAGGATCTGCTCTCTCGTCATATCGACCGGGATGCGATTCACGTATCTGATGCGGCCGGATCTGTCGCACTGCAGGATACTATCCGGAATGTTGGTCGTGATCGCCCTGAGCGTCTCCTCGCTTTCGCGCAATTTTTTATCCGCCAATTTCCGATCGGAGATATCCCGCGCCGCCGCGTAGATGAGTTCGCCCTGCGGCTGTGATCGCCACTCAATCCACCGATATGAACCGTCTTTGGCCCTGTACCGGTTTTCGAAGCTCAGCACAGGCTCCCCCGCACCGAGTTTCGATATGGCGTTAAGCGTGCTCTGCATGTCATCCGGATGGACGAACTCGAGGAATATCCGTCCTTCGAGCTCGGCGAGTGTATACCCGAGCACCTTTTCCCACTCCGGATTGAGCCGGATGAAGCGCCCGTCGATGCCGGCGATGCACAACATGTCGAGGCTGGAAGCAAAATAGCGTTCCACTTCTTCGCTCTTCTCGAGCAGCACCTGTTCAGCTGATTTCCGATCGGTGATGTCGAGCACCATCCCCACCGAGCGCACGATCCGGCCCGAGGTGTCCCTTTGGTGTTCACATCTCTCGTACACGAATCGCACCTCGCCTGTGGATCTGCGGACGATCCTGTGAACGATCTCGTAGCCATCGTTGCCGAGCCGCATCGATTCGCCATATGCCATGCTCACCGCCGCCCGATCGTCGGGATGGATGACCTCGAGAAAATTCTCGTACGTGGGGGTGAACTCCTGCGAGCGCAGGCCGAAGATGTGAAACACCTCATCCGACCAGATCAACGTGCCCGAGGCGATATCCAGTTCCCAGCTTCCGAGATGTGCGAGCTCCTGCGTTTTTTTCAGCCGCGCCTCACTTGAACCGAGCGCATCCACATGTTCCTGCAGTGCATGTTCAACGTCGAACCGCTTCTGGGCGAACTGTATGATAACGCGCCCCGCAAGCAGCCCTCCTACGGCTAGCATGAATAAATTCACTTGCTTCGGATCGTGGTGAACGATGGCACTGTCGCCGGCAAGAAACACTTCCAGAAGAGTAAACACGGCCCAGAGAATGGCGGAAAAAAAAGTCGTTGAAATGGCGATTTTTGTGTTGGCAGCCATGTTCGCTTCGACGGGAAGACCGAAGAATGTTCTCACCGGGGGAAGGCAGAGAAAAACTTCCGCCATGACAGCGAGAACGATAAAATTGATCGTGTCCTTCACGACGAACACATATAAAATCCCATTGTCAATGGAGGATGCCGCAGACTGCACCCAGAACGGCGGATTAAATTGCAGGAACCAATTGAACACATAGAGGTACGAGAGCGACATGACAAGGCTGAACAGCACGAGCACCGCCGCCAGACGCACGGCAACACTGTATTTCCCTTTTACGATGGTGAGACCGTTCAGCGATCCGATCGAGACATAGAAGAGCGACAACAGGAAAAAATTCAGGACATTCGCCCACCCGTTGTTCGCCCACAACAGGAAGGGGAAGAGCGCTCCTCCGGACACGGCGGCAACAAATCCGTATCGGGAGCCGTACGCCATCGCCGCAAGGAGCGGAAAAATTATCGACCACGGCACGTTAATAGATATTTCCCCCACCGTCAGGGCGATGCCAAAGCGGGAGCACGCGAGGCATACAATTCCCATGACGAGAGCATTGAGGTATTTTCTCCGCGTACCGTGCCTGCTTACATTGTTGATGGGCGTCATAGTATCGTCTCAATCGATGCGTGTCAGTGTGAACGGCTCGAACAACCCGTCGAAGGTGAGAGCATTGTCGCGCATCCCGAAGGCGTCACACCGTTCCTGATTGCCTGCACTTGCGGATGAGCGTATTCGTCGAACTGTCGTGCATGAGGGCGGATTCGGTTGCGCTTTCGAGTTCGGGGATGATCCGTGTGGCGAGCACCTTCCCCAATTCGACGCCCCATTGATCGAACGGGTCGAGGTCCCAGATCGCACCCTGCGTGAATACGCTGTGTTCGTACAATGCGACGAGCTTCCCCAGCGCCTGTGGAGTCAGCCGCTCCATGAGGATCGTCGTGGACGGGCGGTTGCCTTCGAATGTCTTATGCGGCACGAGAGCTTCCGGCACGCCTTCCGCCCGCACCTCGTCCGATGTCTTTCCAAAGGCAAGTGCCTCCGCCTGCGCGATCATATTGGCCATGAGCAGGTTGTGGTGTCGGCCGAGCGCGTGGATCGGCTCGACGAAACCGATGAAGTCGCAGGGAATAAGTTTCGTCCCCTGATGGATGAGTTGATAGAAGGAATGCTGGCCGTTCGTGCCGGGCTCTCCCCAGTAGATCGGACCCGTCTGATAGTCGACCGCGTTGCCATCGAGCGTGACCCGCTTGCCGTTGCTCTCCATCGTCAACTGCTGGAGATACGCCGGGAATCGCTTCATATATTGTTCATACGGAAGCACGGCGATCGTCTGCGCGCCGAAGAAATTATTGTACCACAGCCCCAGGAGTCCCATGAGCACAGGCAGGTTGCGCTCGAACGGGGCCGTGCGGAAATGCTCGTCCATCTGATGGAACCCGTCGAGCATCTCCCGGAACTTGTCGGGACCGATGGCGATCATTGTCGAGAGGCCGATCGCCGAACACATCGAGTACCGGCCCCCGACCCAATCCCAGAACCCAAACATGTTCTCCGTATCGATGCCGAACTTCGCCACCAATGCGGCGTTCGTCGAGACTGCAACGAAATGCCGGGCGACGGCGGCGTCGTCCTTCAGCGTCCTGAGCGCCCATTCCCGCGCCGAGAGCGCATTCGTCATCGTCTCCTGCGTCGTGAAGGTTTTCGACGCGATGATGAAGAGTGTCTCTTCGGCTTCCAGATCGTGAGTGGCCTCGGCGAAATCAGTGCCGTCCACAT
>JAVBYH010000367.1 GCA_030824175.1 Bacteroidota bacterium
CTGCGCAACGCCAATTTCAAGCTCGCCATCATCACAAGCGAGAACTCGGCGATCGTGGCGAACCGCGCGAAGAAATTGCGCATCACGGACGTGTATCAGGGCACATTCACGAAGGTGGAGGCCATGGAGGCGCTCCTCGAGAAGTATTCTCTCCAGTGGGAGGAGATCGCGTACATTGGCGACGACTACAACGACCTCGCGCTCCTCGCCCGCGTCGGATTCGCGGCCACCCCGGCCGACGGCACGGCGCGCAATAAGGCGGTGGCGCATTACGTGACGATGAAGAACGGCGGAGAGGGGTGTGTGCGTGAGATCTGCGACATGATCCTCGAGGCACAGGACATCGAAGGCCGGTTCGTCTGATGCACAACGTCCTCTTCATCACATACTTCTGGCCTCCCTCAGGGAAAGCGTCGCTTCACTGGCCCCTTGCGATCATCAGGCATCTGCCCGCGCACGCATGGCGGCCGGTCGTGCTCACCGTTGACGAGGACACATTCTCGCAGCGGGACGAGAGCCAGTTGAAGGACGTGGATCCGTCGCTCCGGGTAGTGAAGACGGCGGCAAACGATCCGTTCCAGCTCTACAGGAAATTCCTCGGCAAGGGCGCCGACGCGCCGCTCATCGCCTCGGAAACGATCTCGACGACGAACGAGGGACTGCGGCACCGGATAGCCGTGTGGATCCGCATGAACCTCTTCGTCCCCGACGCGCGCATCGGCTGGTTCTTTTCCGCCGTTCGCGGCGGCGCCGACATCATCCGCACCGAACACATCGACGCCATCGTGTCCAACGGGCCGCCGCACAGCGCGCACCTCATCGGCAGATATCTCAGCAGGAAATTTTCAATTCCGCACATCCCCGTGCTCATCGACCCGTGGGTCGACATCGCCTACTATCGGGGCTTCACACGCAGCGCGCCGACGCTCGCGCTCGACAATTATTTTGAGAAGAGCGTGCTCCGCCACGCGTCGGACATCGTGTTCGTCACCGAGGGCGCGCGCGAGGCGTATGTGCGGAAATATCCGTGGATCGGGAACAAATCGTCGGTGCTCTACTGGGGATTCAACGAGGAGAATTTCGCGAACGCCGTGACCGCCCCCTCCACGGGAGCGGAGAAGACGGAAGTACTGCTCCACGCGGGGAACATCTTCGACTTTCAGAATCCGGAAGGATTGTGGAGGAACGTACGGTCGGAGATAGACAAGGGACGCCGCATGACCCTGCGGTTCATCGGCAGTGTCAGTCCGGGCATCAAGGAGGTCATCGGGCGGTACGGGCTGACGCCATATACCGAGTATAAGGGGTTCGTCCCCTTCGATCAGGTGGCGAGCGAGATGTGCGGCGCGGATTATCTCTTCGTCTGCGCAACGGAGAAGCGCCATGTGCCGGGGAAATTGTTCGAGTACCTTCGCGCCGGACGGCCCATCATCGCATTCGGAGACGACAACGCAGAGGTGGAGTCGCTGCTTACGACATGCAAGGCCGGGGTGCTCTTTCCGTATGCGTACGACAAGAACGACATGTTTGAGCGTCTCGCCGGCGTCACGCCCGATCCGCACGCGGCGCGGGCGTATTCGCGCGAGCACATCGCGGGAGGACTGGCCGGGATACTGGATGGCGCCCTTAAGTAGGGCGAAACGGCGTTTTGCCCAGTTTCAACTATCGTATGATCGTTCGGTAGGGCGAAATATCATTTCGCCCTACAAAATGCGCGAACAACAGCTCGCCCGACAGAGAACAATTAAAAGGCGTTTAAGGCGTCGATCACCGTCCGCACTTCGTCTTCGGTGGTGGCGAGCGAGATGGGGAGGCTGAGCGTCGTGGCGTGTATCTCCGCCGCGATCGGATACTCGCCTGTGATGATCCCCTTCATGGCGTTCTGTCTGTGCGGCGGCACCGGATAGTGAATGTCCGTCTTAATCCCCTTCTCCAGAAGATATTTTTTCAGCTCGTCGCGCCGCGGATGGCGGATGTTAAAAATATGATACACATCGAAGAACGCCGGATCCACCGCCGGCAGCACGAATTCCCCTTTTATCCCCGCAAGGTATAATCCCGCCAGCGCGCGCTTGTGCGCCGTGATCTCGTCCATCTTCTTCAGTTTCACGGAGAGGAACGCCGCCTGTACCTCGTCGAGCCTCGAATTGTACCCCACCACCTCGTTGTAATACTTCACATCGGAGCCGTAGTTCCGGAGGCGCCGGATCGCCAGGGCGAGCGCGTCGTCGTCCGTGGTGACGGCCCCGGCGTCGCCGAGCGCACCAAGGTTCTTCGTAGGATAGAAACTGAATGCCGCATAATCGCCGAACGTGCCGGTCATCCTTCCCTTGTACGTCGCCCCGTGCGACTGCGCACAATCCTCGATAAGCCGGAGTCCCCGAGCGCGGCACACGGCGAGGATCGGGTCCATGTCGCATGCTTTCCCGTAGAGGTGCACGATCATGACGGCGCGCGTGCGCGGCGTAATTGCATCCCCGATCCGCGAGGGATCGATATTGTAGGTGCGCGGGTCCGGCTCCACGAGCACGGGCTGCAGGCCCGACTGGACGATCGAGAGGATCGTTGCGATGTACGTGTTGGACGGAACGATGACCTCATCGCCCGGGGCGAAGTTCAACGCCTTGAGCGACATTGTAAGTGCGTCGAGGCCGTTCGCCGTGCCGATGCAGTGGCGGGATCCGATGTACGAGGCGAACTCCGATTCGAACGCCTGCACGGATTTCCCGAGAATGAACCAGCCGCTGTCCAGCACGCGGGCGAACGCGTCCCGGAGCTCGTTCATGAAGGGCGCGTTTGCCGCGCGGAGATTCTCGTATTCGATCATGACGTGTAGTCCTCGTAGATATAGTCCTTCGGGTCGAACAGTTCGGAGGCGAGCACGACGAGCACCGCGTCCGGCGTGAACGAATGCATCGTATGATAGTCCTCCGGCTCGATGATGAGGCATTTGTTCGGGTGGTCGAGCGCGAAGTCCTGTTTCGTATGGCCGTTATTGCACGACACGACGCACTTGCCCGCCACGCAGATCGCCGCCTGCCGCGTCTTGTGGTGCCTGTGCCCGCCCCGCACGGAGTCGTCGACGCCGTAAATGTAGAAGAGGCGCGGCACCTTGAAGGGCAGCTCGTTTTCGATAACGGTGAGGTTGCCGCGTTTGTCGGAGAATGTTTTCAGTTCGAGTAGCTGTGCCATAGTTATCGCAAAAAAGAGTGGACGTCGAAAATATTATAGATGCCGAGTGATTTTCTGTACAGATAGAGCAACGGGCGTTTCCAGAGCGCCTTTTCCCTGCCGACGCCGTTCGGATCGAACGACGCATCGATCCGCGCCACCGCCTCCTTCTGTTCGAAGAGCATGCGGATGTACGGCGTATAGATCAGACGCAGGACCTCCGGCGAGAGCGTTCTTCTTCCGAGCTCGATCCGGCCGCCGTCGAGGATGCGCAGATAATGGAAATGGTAGAAGATGAGGTCGAACACGGAGCCCGATGCGAGGTCCCTGCCCCGCACGCGGCCCCCTTCCTCGAAGATGTCGTACTGCTGCACGTTCCAGGCCGCCATCCCCCCGCCGAGGTGTCGCAGTTCATGGACGCCCGCGAACCGGACGGGCCAGTCGTCGAGATACTTCTGGTCGCCGAACTTCCCGTCCTCGTGTCTGTCGTAGCACCATGCGAGACATTGCGCGCGCCACCACCGCAGCGCGGTGAGACCGCGCTCGTCGTTGCGCACCGTCACGAACTGCACGCAGTATTTGCCGCTCAGTTTCGATTTGTCGTAGCGTTTGGTGTAGCGGTGTTCGGTGATCATGATCGAATCGGAGCCGAGCTCCGTGAAGAGCGGATCCGGCGGCATGAAGAACATCATGTCCGCGTCGAGGTACGTGCACTGATCGACGCCGTACCTCTCGAGCACGTAGAGGATCGTCGACGACGTACTGGTCCAGCAGTACTCGGCACGCGACCGTGTCGGTTTCACCGAGAGCAGCTCCGCGTCCTCGAAGTCGGAGAGCGGAATGATCGTCGCGTGCGGCAGGCGCATCGCCCGGAGCACGGTGAGCGACCGGTCGTCGAAGGCGAAGATGTAGAGATGGAACGACGCGCACGTCCGCTCCAGCGAACGGTAGAGCGTCAGGCCCCTGGTGAGATAGAATGAATCGAACAGTGTGCAGAAATTAAACATGTGTCACTTTCCTGGCGAGGATGATATTATCCAGATACAGGTCGTCGTTCTTCGGTAGCAGGCCCGACACAAGGAGCCCGACGAGCGTGACGGGCGCCATGAGCAGCAGCGCCGTCACCTGATTGACGACGATGTTCTTCGTCAGTGTCTTCTTGTAGATATAATCGTTGACGAGCTGGACGATGACGCGGAAATCATTGCCGCTTTTCGTGGCGTTGACAATTTCAAAGCCGTTCCCGGTCAGCAGCGCCTTGATGCCGAAAGACGAATACCGGGCGAAATCGTACGGCTGCTCGTGCTCATCCCAGACGAAGGGAACGGTGAGCAGGAGTGCGCCGCCGGTCTTCAGCACCCTGTTTGTTTCGCGCAGGAACACCGCGGGATTGAACACGTGCTCGAACACCTGATTTGCGAGCGCCGAATCGAACTCTCCGTCTGCGAACGGGAAATGCGTGCCGTCGTAGAAATAGTCGGCATCTTTTTTAACACGGTTTTCCGGCGAATCGATCTCGAGACCGATATATTCGGTCGACGGCATGAGTCGTCTGTAGGGCTTGTCGCCGCAGCCGATGTCAAGCGTCCGGCCGGTGATGTGATGGGCGTTGAGGGCAATACCGTCCAGCAGCCCCTTCCGCGCGATGTAGAACGGATTGGTGAAGATGCCGGCATACCCGGGATGGAACTGCTGCTTTTTAACAAACCGCTTCAGCATCGTGATCATTATCATATCCTGTTTATAAGGGCAAATCCGTCTGCAGGCACATCGTCAACGGGACAATTCCGTTCGAACGATGGCATCGAACTCCGCCGCGCGGCGCTCGAATGTGTACTCGCGAAGCGTTCGCCTCTGGCCGGCCTTCGCGATGGCCTCACACTCCTTCGGGTGATCGAGGAGCCAGTGCACTTTTTCGACGCATTCATCTTCCGAGCGGTATGTCACGACCTCCGTATCGACAGCGAAGAGGTCGCCGATGTTTTTTTTCCAGTCCGTCAGCAGACAGGTGCCCACCCCCGTCACTTCGAACAGCCTGACATTTGCCGCGTAGTCGCCCGCGACTTCCCCGTGATTGTTAAAGCAGATCCTGGATCGGGACAAGGCCTTGAACATGTCGAGTCCATAGACCGGAGGCTTGGCAATGGCGAGTAATTTCCCGAGATGCTCGGGTCTTCTCGGCATTTCCTGCAGCCCGTAGGCCTTGCCGATGACGGGCAGTGATTTCGCAAGGCCGCTCAACCCGATGGACTCGAGACCGCGGCACACCGCATACGCGCTCCGCCGAAGCAGGAGGTCGATCGGTGTGATGCGGGGAATGTTGGCGTAGAGATCGATCGACGTCCCGCACTCGATGAGATGTTCCAACAGCATCTGGCGCATGTCATGAAACCCGGCGCCGGTGATGATCGAACCGGTAAAGATGAAATCGACATTCGGAAACGCATTTTGTTCCGCGATGAGGGGAAGAAGAGACGGTTCAAAGGCATGATGGAGTTCGTGCGTTCTCACACCGAGGCGTTCGAGCGCAGGGCGGAATCCCGGCGAACAGACGATCACCGCTTCGAAGGAGGTGAACTGTTTTTGTATCGCCTCGCTGAACGGGGCGCAGCACCAGCCGAGCACGAGCCGGATCGACGGAACCTGCTGCCGCAGGCGGTCCACCCATTCACCGTGGAAAATATAACTGTCCTGGAAGAACACCACATCCGGCCGCAGTTCCTTGATCTGTTCGGCGACGATATCCCGTCCCATTGCATCGCTGCCGTGCTCGCGTGCCCACGCGTGCTGCATGTGGTCGGCGTTCGAGACGATTTCGAAGGCTTCCACGCCGATCTTGCGCAGCTCGCGCGCGTAAAAATCAGCCCAGCCGTATCCCTGGCTCATGAGCATTGTGTACTGCTCATCATACGTCATTGAAACGGCGTCGGGATGCAGCCGGTAAAAATTCCTGAGGAAGTCCCTGTAGAATGTCGTTACTTTGACAACGCGATAACTCATTGCACTGTTTCTTCACTTGATGAATGGGAACCCACGTCTTAGCGCATCCTGTGGCGCGCTGCCGCGAGGACCTTGCCGACGACGGCATTGACATCCTCGGATATCTTCAGGAAGATCGTAAGGCCGATGAAGGAGATCCCGATGAACACGCTTCGGTAAGCGATATCCGCGATCGTGCTGGACAGGGGCGGCAGCACGGCATTGCCGAGCAGGACGCATGCGCCGAGCGCGGCGATCTTGACCGTGTTGACGGAAAACGGATGAATCTTGAATTTGAACAATATATACATAAATCGAATCGTATTAAAGAGGAAAACGGAGATCGCCAGTGCGATGGCCGCTCCGGTAATGCCGAACATCGGGATGAAGATGATGTTCGCTCCGATGCCCAGCGCACCGAGCATGATGTAGAACAGGAGATCCATCCTGTAGTGTCTCGACGTGCCGATGATCTCGCTGTTGATGCCTGTGACCATGTCGAACACCTTGGCCAGGCCGATCCAGAATACGACCCATTTCCCCTGGATGTAGATCTCGGAGTGCGGCATGAGTGCGAAGATGGAGTCCACATTGCACCAGATCCCGAGGAAGAGCAGGCCGCCGATAATGGATTGGTTGATGGAGGATTTCTTATAGAGCGTCTCAAGGGTCGCCGTATCCTTCGTGCGGTTGGCTGCGGCCACCATCGGCACCAGCACCTGGGAGAGAGAACGTTTCGGAATCTCTATCACCGCCGCCACGAAGAACGCGATCTTATAGATGCCCACGCTGGCAAGGCCGGAATACGCGCCGAGCATCCAGCCGTCGATGTTTTGAATGATCGCTCCGCTCACATTCCCCATGAGGATGAAGCTCCCGTAGACGGAAATGCTTTTGAGGTAGCGGCTGCGGAAGATCGTCGCATCGGGCCGGAGGAAGAGGATTCCCTCGCGCTGCGCGTAGAGGACGAGGACGAGAACGCCGGCCGCGTACGTGCCCACGACGAGCAGCACATACGCATGGAATTCCATCCAATGGAAGAACAACGAGACGAGTCCCGCGCACATCAGCAGCCGCACCATCACCTCGCGCACGAAATTCGGCACGACGGGCCGCTGCTGGACGATGAGGTACGATTCGATGATCGTATTGAAGATGAGAATGCCGGTGAAGGGCACGCACAGATAGAAATAATGGACGAGGAGCGGCGATTTAGACACGTAGTACGCAGCGAGCACATCCTGCAGCAGCAGGAACGCAACGGTGAACACCGCGAAGCCGGCGGCCCCGATGGACAGGAGGAAAAAGAGGAAGCCGCTATGCTGCTTCGCCTCGTTCCTGAAATACGGGAAGAACCGGTTTGGGATGTTGCCCGCCCCCATCACCGCGAAGGTCGCGAAGAAGACCGCCATGCTGATGAGGATCGTCACGAGGCCGATCTGTTCCTGCGTGAGGATCAAGGGAAACAGCCATAACGCATTGACGAATCCGAGCACGGCGCCCAGATATGTCAATACGACGGTCTTAAAGCTTTGGCGGACGACTATTCCCATGAGACGATCACTGCGCAACTGTACGTTCGGTGGATATCCTGATAGATTATTAACATAGAAAGATTAAACAAGTTTGTCAAGAAATCCCGTACGGGCGCCCCCTTTTGAATATTTCACTCAAATTTTGTATCGTAGTGTATTCGCATTTCGTCATTCATCAACCCGATCACCATGAAAAAATTGCGGTATCGCGTTCTCTTTCTGGCAAGCTGGTATCCCAACCGCACAAATCCGATCCTCGGCGTCTTCGTGAAGAACAAGGCGAAAGCCGTCGCGCGAGTCTGCGACGTTGCCGTGCTCTACGTGACGCACGATCCGTCGCTCAGGACCGAGACTTACGAGATCACCGTCGATGCGGAGGATGGCATACCGACATACCGCGTCTACTTCGCACAGTCGACGCTGCCCGTCCTCGGCGGCATCCTCTACAATCTTCGGTACTGGATCGGAGCATACAAGGGATGGAAGGCCATCAAGCATCACTGGGGAACGCCGGATGTGGTGCATGCGAACGTCGTTGAGCGCGCTGGATTCCTCGCCCTTGCCTTGAAGTATCTGCGCGGCATCCAATACGTCATCACGGAGCATTCCACGCCCGATGTCGCCTTCCTCCGCGGAGAAACACGCTCGACGCCATTCCGGTTTCAGCGACTTAAAAGGCATATCTACAGGCAATGCGGCGCCGCGAATGTCGACTCGTCACCCTCACGCACCTATCTCGAAAAGCTGGGTATCCCGGGATCGATACGCGTCGTGCCGAACGTCGTCGCGGTCGACGAACGCTACGCAGCCCGGGCCCCGCGCGCGGGCAGCGACGGCAAATTCATCGCCACACACATCTCCATCCTGAACGAGAGGAAAAATGTCGCGGACATCATACGCGTCTTCGCGGCATTGTATCACGAGCACGGCAAACGGAACATCGAGCTCCACATTCTTGGAGAGGGAGTGCTGCGGAAGGACCTCGGAGCGCTCGCACGCGAGCTGAAGGCGCTCGACACATGCGTGTACTTCCATGGCTTCGTTTCGCACGACGAGAAACTGTCGCTGCTGACGGATTCGGACGTGCACATCCTGAACAGCGACGAGGAGGGATTTTCCGTCGTCACCGCCGAGGCCATATCGTACGGCGTACCGGTGATAGCGACGCGGTGCGGCGGACCTGAAGATTTCGTCACGCCGCAGACGGGCATTCTTATCAACCGCAGGGACCGCGAGGCGCTGCTCGAGGCGGTGCTCTCGTTACTCGAGAAGAAGGTGCATTTCGACCCCGCCGCATTGCGCGCCTTCGGTCACGCACGGTTCAGCCCTGAGGCCGTCGCGGCCATGACATACGCGATGTATGAGGATACGATCACCCGATGGCATGCGGGCAACACGCGGCGCCCGATCCGCATCGAACCCGCCTGGCGCGTGCTCGACGTTGGCAGCGGACACCAGCCGAACCGCCGGGCGAACGTGATACTCGAG
>JAVBYH010000267.1 GCA_030824175.1 Bacteroidota bacterium
GCACGCAATTTCCACTCTCCACGGACAGGGTGTACCTCAACACCGGCGGCCTCGGCGCGTCGCCGTACGCCGTGATCGACGCTGTGAAGGCGAAGACCGACGAACTCGAGAAGATCTGCGAGACCGGACACGGAGAGCCGTTGTGGAAGGAACTCAAGACCGAAATGGCCGCGCTCCTTCACTGCGACGCGGAGGAGCTCGCGTTCACGCGGAATACGACGGAGGGCATCAACATCGTCGCCAACGGTGTGCCGCTGAAAAGGGGAGACGAGGTCATCCTCACGACGCACGAACACGTCGGTAACGCCATCACATGGGTCGGGCTCAAGCAACAAGAGGGGATCGTCATCAAACGGTTCGAACCCTCAGTCACTTCGCCCCAGGCCAACATCGACCACCTCCTGAAACTCATCACCCCGCGCACGAAACTCATCAGCATTCCCCATGTCGTCACGACGACGGGACTCATCATGCCGGTGAAGGAGATCGCGGCGATCGCGCGCCAGAAGAACATTTTCTTCCTCGTCGACGGCGCCCAATCGGCAGGCATGCTTCATATAAACATCCACGATATCGGCTGCGATGCCTACGCGATCAGCGGGCACAAATGGCTCATGGGCCCGAAGGAGACCGGACTGCTCTTCGTTCGCAAGGAAAAGCTGGACACGGTCCGCGCCCGGTTCACCGGCGCGTATTCGGACAACGGATTCAATTTCGACAAGGGCGAGCTGACACTCCATCCCTCTGCCCAGCGCTATGAATACGGCACCGTCAGCACTCCGTTGCGGGTCGGGCTCGGCGCGGCATTCAAATTTATCCGCACGATCGGCATCGACAATATTTCGAATCGCGACCGTGCGATGGCGACGGCGCTCGACGAGGGATTCCGGAAGATCAAGGGCGTCACGGTTGCGTCGCCGGAGAATCCGACGATGCGGAGCGCCATGATCGCGATCCAGCACGCCAAGCTGTCGAACATCGAACTCCAGGAGAAGCTCAACACGCTCGACCTGCGCACGCGCATCGTGAACGAGGGAGGGCTCCTGGCGCTGCGTTTCTCGCTCCATTGCTACAATTCGTTCGACGACGTCGCCCGCATCATCGATGGCGTCAAATCCGTCAGCGCCTAACGGCATACTTTCACATAACGGTCATACACATGCATACGCTTAATATCTTCGATATCATCATCGTTCTCGCTTATTTCGTATTCATGCTCGGCATCGGCGTGTATTTCATGCGCATCAACAAGGGAGGGAAGGAATACTTCGCCGGCGGCAGTATGATCCCCTGGTGGATGTCCGGTATGACGCTCTACATGGCGAACTTCAGCGCGTACACGTTCACCGGACTGGCAGGCATGACATACACGACGGGATGGTTCATGCTCCTGTCCTTCGCCATCGGGCCGTTCGCATACTTCTTCGGCACGCAGATGACAGCCGCGCTCTGGCGCCGCTCCCGATCGATCTCCCCCGTGGAATACACGTACACGCGCTTCAACGTGACGACCCAGCAAATGATCAGCTGGGTCACCGCGACGAGCTTCATCCTCGCCGGCGGCGTGCAGCTCGCCTCCACGTGCATCCTTCTTGCG
The DNA here is from genome assembly GCA_030824175.1 of Bacteroidota bacterium. Taxonomy (GTDB): domain Bacteria; phylum Bacteroidota; class Ignavibacteria; order UBA10030; family UBA8401; genus CAISDA01. Next base: position 1,598 of record JAVBYH010000267.1, read on the forward strand.
CCGTTCCTCGGCATCGATGTCACGACGATCGTCCTCGTGCTCGGCATCATCATCCTGCTTTATACGTTCCTCGGCGGCGTCTGGGCCGTTTCCGTTACAGACGTCGTGCAGGGGGTGATCCTGTTGAGCATTACAATCATCGTGCTTCCGCTCAGCCTCGGACTCATCGGCGGCTTCGGCACGCTCATCGACAAGTTGCCGGCGCTCGAAATGAGCCACGTATACAACGGGGTCAACTACGACGTGCACTGGCTGCTCTCCATTTTCGTCATCACGACGATCGGGTTCGCAGGCGGCGCCGGACAGCGGTTCTATTCGGTGAAGGACGAGCGCGATGCGAAACGCACCGGCCGCTTCGCCGCGCTCCTCGCGTGCACCTCCGTCACCGTGTTCGGCATACCCATGCTCGTCACGCGCGTGCTCTGGCCCGATCTCTCGGTCGTTGAATTCTTCAAGCCGTACATGGGAAACAATCCCCAGAATCTCGTCTACGTCGCGCTCTGCATGCAGATCTTGCCGAACGGTCTGCTCGGCGTCTTCATCGCAGCCATGCTCTCGGCCACGATGAGCACGCTCAGCTCCGTCTATAATATGCTCTCGGCGATCTTCTCACGCGACATTTACCAGTTCGCCATCGGCAGGGAGATGGACGATCAGGAGCTGCTGAAGGTGGGCCGCTACGCATCCATCGGCGTCGGCGTGATCGTCACCGGGCTTGCGTACATGTTTGCGACGAGCACGTTTGGCATCTTCAACCTCATGCAGCAGTTCTTCGTGCTTTTTAATATTCCTGTCTCCATCCCGATGGCATTCGGCCTCCTCATGAAAAAGGTGCCGCGCTGGGCCGCGGCGGGTTCGATCGCCTGGGGACTCATCGCGGGCGCCACGGCGAAGTTCCTGCTCAACTACGACCTCGGCGTGCAGGGCTACTTCTCGACCGCAGCCGCCTTCATTATTTTCGCCGTCTCGCCGTGGCTCGTGCAGCTTGCGCGCACCAAACCGAAACTGCTTGCGGCATTGTCGGGACTCATGGTGGCCGTGATGGAATCCTTCTTCTACGCCACGGCACAGGGCGTCGTTCAGCCCTGGCAGTACACGGGCATGTTTGTGAGCGCCATCGCGTTCGGCGCTACGCTCTTCGGTTTCTCGCTGCTGTTCACGCGCCAGACGGAAGAGGAGACCGCACTTGTCACGGAATTCTTCAGGAAGCTCGCGACACCCATCGACGTGATGAAGGAAGTGTACGGAGCGGGCAAGAAATCCATCGCCACGCTGCCGCTCGTGGGCGGTACGACGATCATCATGGGCGCGCTGATGAGTCTCGTGCTGTTCACGGACATCCCATCCGGCGAAAAATTGATGACGGGGGTGCTTGTCTTCATCATGATCGCCTTCGGCGCCGCGCTCTGGGCCGCCGGCAAACGCATCGTCAAAGTAAAATAACTACATACCGATTACATAAAAAAAAGACACAATATGAAATCCGTCAACATCTTCGACTATCTTGTCATTGCATCGTACTTCGTGTTCATGCTCGGCATCGGGCTCTATTTCATGCGCGTCAATAAGGGGGCCAAAGAATATTTCGCAGGCGGCAGCATGATCCCCTGGTGGGTCTCGGGCATGACGCTCTACATGGCAAATTTCAGCGCGTGGACGTTCACCGGTGCGGCGGGCTTCGCCTACTCGACCGGCTGGTTCGCACTCCTGTATTTCGGCGTCTGGTCCGTTGCGTATTATCTCGGTTCACAGCTCACGGCCTCGCGGTGGCGCCGCACGCGCTCGATCTCGCCGGTGGAATATACATACACGCGCTTCAATGTGACGACGCAGCAGTTCCTCGGCTGGGTGATGGCGCTGAACTTCATCCTCTCCGGCGGCGTGCAGCTTGCGTCTACATGCAAACTGCTGGCGCCCGTGATGGGACTCGACATCACGATGGTCACGCTCGTCGTCGGCGTCGTCATCCTGCTTTATACGTTCCTCGGCGGCATCTGGGCCGTCTCGATCACGGATGTGGTGCAGGGTGTGATACTTTTGAGCATCACGTTCATCGTGCTGCCTCTTGCCCTCGGGCAAGTGGGCGGCCTGAGCGAGCTCATCCGCCGCATGCCGCCGCTCTCGCTCGAGCACGCCTATAACGGCGTTCAATACAATGTGAGCTGGCTCCTTTCCATTCTGATCATCATGACGCTTGGCACGGCCGCAGGCGCCGCGCAGCGCTTTTACTCCGTGAAGAACGAAAAGGATGCGAAGCGCGTCGGCAAGATGGCGGGCGCGCTCTTCCTCACCGTGCCCTTCGTGTTCGGCATTCCGCCCCTCGTGGCGAGCGTGATCTGGCCCGATCTATCGCAGGTCGAATTCTTCAAGCCGTACATCGGGAAGAATCCGCAGGACCTCGTCTTCATCGGCCTCTGCCTGCAGCTCCTGCCGAACGGACTCATCGGCGTCTTCCTCGCGGCAATGCTCGCCGCAACGATGAGCACGCTCAGCTCGGTCTACAACCTCGTGTCGAGTATCTACACGCGCGACTTCTATCAGGGACTCATCAAGCCCGAATCGACCGACAAGGAACTGCTGAATGTCGGCCGCGTCGCATCCGTCGTGATCGGACTCATCGTCACCGGACTCGCAGTGTTCTTCGTCAACAGCACGTTCGGCATCTTCAACCTGATGCAGGCGTTCTTCACGCTGTTGAACATCCCTGTGGTCGTGCCCGTCGCGTTCGGGCTCATCTTCCGCCGCGTACCCAAGTGGTCCGCCGTTGGGTCCATCGTCTGGGGACTCGTCACCGGCATCACGACGCGCTACGTGCTCAACTGGGACATCGGTCCGCAGGTGATTCTTGCCTTCGTCATGTCGTTCGGAATTTTCTCGACGTCGTACTTCACGGGAAAAATGTACAACGAGAATAAGGTCCGCCTCGGTCTTATCGCGTCCGCCGTCGCCGTCGTGCTGGCGGTTCTGTTCGGCAACACGCTTGTGGGGCCGTCTGAATCGTGGCGCGAGATACTCGCCGTCGTGAACGCCGTTGTGCTCGGCGGCAGCCTCTTCGCCTTCGCGTCCCTCTTCGCGAACGAGACGGAGGAGCAGCGCGCTGTCGTGCGCGAGTTCTTCAAGAAGCTCGACACGCCTGTCGACGTGCGGAAGGAAGTCTTCGGCGCCGGACGGAAACAGATCTCGACATTCCCGCTCGTCGGCGGCACGACGATCGTCATGGGACTCTTGATGAGCCTCATCTTTTTGACGGACCTGTCTACGGGCGAACAGGTGATCATGGGTTTCATGGTGTCCATCATGGTGATCTTTGGAAGCCTCATGTGGTATTTCGGCAAGAAGTCGGAGATCCGCGATGCCGAACATTACCACGGATAACGGAATAAACCCGGTTTCCGGTATAAAATTATTTCAGAAATACTTGATTCCGAATAAAAAATGCAGTATTCTGTTGTACACTAATTAAACGCAGTTCAATTAGGAAAATCCCAGAGGACGAATATGGCTGTCGATTATACGGTGCCTGCGATATCACGAATGGTGAAGCTGCTCGACATTTTATCGAATGCCACCGAAGGCATGTCGCTGACACAGTTGGCGGAGATGCTCGACGTGCCGAAGAGTACGCTGTTCCGCATCCTCGTCACGCTTGTGGAGCAGGGTATCCTCCGCGAGGATACGGAGCGTCGCCGGTTCAGCCTTGGCGTGAAACTGGTGGAATGGGGGACGGCCGCGCTCGAGCGCATCGACATCAAAGGCATCTCGCATCCTCATCTCGTGGAGCTTGCCAACTCGACGCACGAAAGCTATTACCTCGCCATCCTCGACCACGACGAGGTCGTGTTGATCGACCGCGTGGATACGGTGGAGGTGTGGAAGATGGTGACCCGTCTCGGGCACCGCTCGCCCATTCATTGCACCGCCTCGGGCCAGGTCATCGCCGCGTATCAGGACGAGGCCACATGGGATCGGATCCTCGCCGCGCACACGCTCCGGAAATACACGTCGAAGACGGTCACCCTCCTGCCGAAGCTGAAGAAAAAATTCGAAGAGATAAAAAAGCACGGCTATGCAATCGCCGATGCGGAATTCAAGCCGGACCTCTGGGCCGCTGCCGTTCCCATCTTCGACCACGCCGGACATGTGATGGCGTCCATCATGGTCGCCCTGCCATCGGACCGCGCGGAGAAGGACAACGACTACATCCAGGACCTCATCGCGCGTCTGCAGGGTGAGGCGTACGCAATCTCGCTGCGCATCGGATACAAGGGACACCTATGACACCATCGACGGATTCAATCGCCCTCGGCATCGTCACCGACGAGATCTCAGCGGACATCGAGGTCGCGTTGCGCCACGGAAAAGAGTGGGGCATTTCGCTCTACGAGCTCCGCATTGTCGGCGCGGGCCGCGTGCCGCAGATAGAAGAAGCGCACGCCGTGATCATCGACAAGGCCATCCGCGCTGACGGCATCCGCATCACCGCGCTGTCTCCGGGCATCTTCAAGCCGACATTGTCGCAGGCGGCTGAGATCGAGCAGGAGCTTGCGGACGTGCTGCCCCGCACGATCGCGATGGCCAAACGGTTCGGCGCGCGCACGATCATCGCCTTCGGGTTCAAGCGTCTGCCCCAGGACGACGAGTCGCTGCGCAAGGTGGCAATCGGATACTTCCGCCGCGCCGCCGAGATCGCCGAACAGCACGATGTCGTCATCGCCATCGAGAACGAACCGGGATTCTGGTGCGATACCGGCGCGAACACTGCCTCGATCCTCAAAGAAGTCAATTCGAATCACCTTCGCGCCAACTGGGACCCGGCGAACGCTCTCGGCACGGACGAGGTGCCGTATCCCGCCGGGTACAAGGCCCTCAAGCCGTACATCGTGAACGTGCACGTGAAGGACACGATCGAGGGCTCGCTGCTCAAATGCGTTCCCGTCGGAGAAGGAAAGATCGCATGGAAGGAGCAGCTGCGCGCCCTCATCGAGGACGACATCGTCTCGCACATCACCATCGAAACGCATTGCCTTCCCCTGATCGAGCAGTCGGACTATAACATCCGCACGCTGAGAGCATATATGGACGACATCCGTTCCGGCACATAACGTGCCCGTTGTTGTTTTGTTTTTTGTAGGGCGAGATTTATCTCGCCCAGTTGTTGTTTGTTTTTTGTAGGGCGAAATGATATTTCGCCCAGCTTTTGTTGTTGTTTGTTTTTTGTAGGGCGAAATGATATTTCGCCCCCGGTTGCACGGACAGACCGGTTTACACATATCACAGACACTTCACCAACGGGCAGGTCTTATGAATCCTTCAATCCAACGCAGGGATTTCCTGAAATACACCGGCATCGCCGCTGCGGCCGCCGGACTTCCAGTGCATCTTCTGCACGCAGAGATCGCACGCGAAACCGCACTCCAAGAGCCCGCCGCTCCGGGCGCCGAGACGCCTCCGGTACCGCGCGATCAGAAACTGAACATCGATTTTCAATCGAACAACGACGGCTGCGAGTATTACTTTCTCGGCAACGGCCTCATCACCGCAGCGATCCAGTCGGTGAAGGCAAGCGAAGCGGGCACGCATTGCGGCGTGCTCCTCATGTCCCCCGAACATTTCGGACGGAAGGCGAGCACGTTCCTGTATCATCCCGAACGCGGCCTCCAGAATTCACTCTTCAACGTCGTCGTGAACGACGCAGGGTATTCGCCGAAACCCGAATCCTCTAAACTGTCGTGGACGTATCCCGACGCGATCCCGACTGTCACGGCGGAGTGGCAGGCCGGAGCTTGCGCCGTGCGTGAAGACACCTTCTGCCCGATCGGCGAGCCCGCGCTCGTGCGCACAATCACCGTGCGCAACACATCGAGCGCTCCCGTGAAGGCGCTCGCCTATATTGCGCTCTACCCGAACCTCATGCTCTTCGACGAATATTCGGTCGACAGGACGCGCATGACGCTGACGGCGAAGGGCTTCTCCGAGATGCGCATGTTCTCTCCGCACACGACGCGTGTGGGCGACAGGCATCTTTATTTCGAATTCGGTGAGCTGGCCCCCGATGCTTCATCGACCGTCACCGTGGTGCTCATCGTGGATAAGACGCGTGAGGAGTTCGAGAAAAAGACGATGGATGCGCTCAGAAAAGAATCGAGCGCGTACTGGAGCTCGTCGACGAACATGACGACGAACAAGCCTGCGTACGATCATCTCTATCATACATCCCTGTCGTCGCTGAGGGCCGCTGTGGCGCGCTCCGGAAAGATGGACGGCGGCATCTGGCAGTACAACCTCGAATGGGTGCGCGACCAGAGCATGGTCGCATGCGCATGCTCGATGATGGGACGGACCGACATCGCCGAATCGCTCCTGCGCCGGATGTTCACCTATTCGGTGGACGAATTCGGCGGCACGGTCGACGCGAGCCGCACGCGTCCGTCCGAGACGATGGAGCTCGATCAGAACGGCGAACTCATCTATGCGCTGTGGATGCACAGGGCATGGAGCGGCAGCGACGCGCTCGTGCGGGAGTATTGGGGGAAGGTGCAGCTCCTTGCGGACTATGTGCTGAAGCCCGTCTTCCGCGACCCGGCCGTCGGACTCGTGAAGAACACACGCGAATACTGGGAACGCGATGCGAACTTCGGCGTGAAGGAAGGCTACGAACTGACGTATCAGATGTGGAATATTATCGGCCTCGAGAAGGCCGCGGAATTCGCAGACGCCATGCAGGCGCCCGGGGACGCACAGCGCTGGCGCGCGGCATCGGCGCTGATGAAGACTTCGTTCCTGTCGCATCCGAAATTTTCGAACGTGCATGAGAATCGTTTCATCAAGCGCCGCAACGCCGACGGCACGCCCCAGTTCACATTCGAACCCCGTAACCGCAAGAGCATCCCCGCCGGCATGCCGATGAATGTTGAAACCGTGTCGTACTGCGATCCTGACTCGTCCAATGTGCAGCCAATCATCTACGGGATCGTCGATCCGAAGGGCGAGCTTGCGGCGAACACGCTCCGCTCGATGGAAGAATTGTGGAATCAGCGCTGGACCGACGGCGGCTACGGACGGTATCATGTGACATCGGAATCGGATTCGCCGGGATCGTGGCCGATCGCGACGATGTTCGTCGCCCGTGCATCGCTCGAAGCGGGGAACGACGAGAAGGTGATCCGCGTGCTGGACTGGCTCGGGAAGGTCAAGGGCGGCGCATCGGGAGCGTGGCTCGAATTCTACGGCGACCGTCCCGTGCCGCCGCTGCCGCCGGTGGGCATCGTCGTCTGGTCGTGGGCCGAGATCGTCATGTTCTTCGTGCATCATGTGCTCGGCGTGCGTCCGTCGCCGACCGAGCTTGTGATCCGGCCCAAATTGTTCAAGGGCCTCGACTCTGTCGATGCCGCCGTGCCGGTCCACGGCTCGGTCGTCACGGTGAAAATTCGCAGGGCTGAAAAGCAGGCCTATGCGCTCGTGGACGGGAAGAAGACCGCCATGAAGGGCGGAACGCTCACGCTGCCTCACACGGCCGCGCCCCGCACCGTCGAACTCTTTTTGTAGGGC
>JAVBYH010000261.1 GCA_030824175.1 Bacteroidota bacterium
ATGACGGACCTGCAGTTCAAGCCGGGCCAGCCGCTGTCGTTCACGATCAAGTACGAAGTGAAGCCGGTCGTCGAGGCGAATGAGTTCCGCGGCACGAAAGTCGACGCGGAAGTCATCGAGTACAACGAGCAGGCGTACGAAAAGGAATTGATGCACCGCCGCCGCTACTTCGCGACATACGAGGAAGCCTCGACGGTGGAAGGCGACGAGTACATCGTCACCGCAGACACCGAAGAGATGGACGAGAAGGGCACCGTGATCCCGGCGCACTCGCGCAAGGACGTCCGCTTCCCGCTGTATGAAGCCAGCCTCGAGAAAGAGATCGTGGCCGTGCTGAAGTCAACCCCCGTCGGCAAGACAGCCGAAGCGGTGCTCGCGCATACGCATGGCGATCACACGCACACGGTGCGGTTGAACGTGACCGTGAAGAAGATCGAGAAGCCGGTGCTTCCCGAACTCGACGACGCGTTCGCGCTCAAGGCCAGCTATGACCGCTTCACGACGTTCGCCGAGTACACGGCCGACCTCAGGGCCGGTCTCGAAAAATACTACGCGGAACGCAACGAGAAGGCGATCGAGTCCGAGCTGCTCAAGAACCTCGTCGCGGCCTATGACTTCTCGGTTCCCGAGTCGCTTGTCGAGAGCGTGCTCGACGCGTACATCGAGGATGTGAAATCGCAGCAGCCCGGCAAGGAACTGCCGCGCGGCTTCGACGCGAAGAAATACCGCGCCACGTACCGCGAAGGCGCCGTGTGGGAAGCCAAGTGGATGCTCGTCCGCGAAGCGCTCCTGGCGAAGGAACAGCTTCAGGTGACGGATGAGGACCTCGAGAAGCTCGCCGAAGAGATCGCTCCGAAGTCGGGCATCGACAAGGACCGCCTCATGAAATACTACAAGGAATCGGAAACGGTGTCCGACAAGATTCTGTCGGACAAATTGATGAAGCTCATCAAAGAGAGCGCCGTCATCACCACGAAAGTCGTTGCCGACGTCCAGGCCTGACGGCCCGGCGTCGCGACACTCCACGAATAGAACGAAAGGACAGGACTTCATGCAGACAGCAAAACCGTACAACCTGTACAACCAGCTTGTGCCGATGGTGGTCGAGCAGACCGCCCGCGGCGAACGCGCGTATGACATTTTTTCGCGCCTGTTGAAGGAACGCATCGTGTTCCTCGGCACCGCCATCGACGACACCGTCGCGAGCCTCGCGATCGCCCAGATGCTGTTCCTGGAATCGGAGGATCCGGACAAGGACATCCACCTGTATATCAACTCCCCGGGCGGTTCGGTCTCCTCCGGCCTCGCGATCTACGACACGATGCAGTACATCCGGCCCGATGTGTCCACGATCTGTGTGGGCATGGCTGCGAGCATGGGCGCGATGCTCCTGCTCGCCGGCGAAAAAGGCAAACGCAAGGCTCTCCCCAACTCGCGCATCATGATCCACCAGCCGTGGGGCGGCGCACAGGGCACCGCGTCGGACATCAGCATCCAGGCGGAAGAGATCCTCAAGACGAAGAAACGGCTCAACGAAATCATCGCCTTCCATACCGGGAAGACGGCCGAAGAGGTGTCCAAGGATACGGATCGCGATTATTACATGTCGTCAGACCAGGCGAAGGAATACGGCATCATCGACGGCATTCTCACGAAAAACACAGCGGCGGGCAAGAAATAAATGGCCATGAGTCATAAGACAAAAAACGACGACAAGGTGAAGTGCTCCTTCTGTGGCAGACGCGCCGAAGAGGTCTCGAGTATCATCGCCGGACCCGGCGTCTACATCTGCGATCTCTGCATCGCGACATCGGTGGACATCATCCGAAACAATGTCGCCACGCTCAAGTCGCGCAAGGTCAAGTCGAAGTCGGACATGACGCCGATGCAGTTGAAGGCCGCGCTCGACGAGTATGTGATCGGGCAGGACGAGGCAAAGAAGACGCTGTCGGTCGCGGTCTACAATCACTACAAACGCATCGACTCGCAGGACCATCTGAGCACGTTCGACGACGTGGAGATCGAGAAGAGCAACGTGCTGCTCATCGGATCCACAGGCACGGGCAAGACGCTCCTGGCGCAGACGCTGGCCAGGATCCTCGATGTGCCGTTCGCGATTGCCGATGCCACGACCCTCACCGAGGCGGGATATGTCGGCGACGACGTGGAGACGATACTCGTGTATCTCCTCCAGAATTCCGAGTTCAACGTGGAGCGCGCCGAGCGGGGCATCGTGTACATCGATGAGATCGACAAGATCACGCGCAAGAGCGACAGCGCATCCATCACCCGCGACGTCTCGGGCGAAGGCGTGCAGCAGGCGCTCCTGAAGATCCTCGAAGGCACGGTGGCGGGAGTCCCCCCGAAGGGCGGACGCAAGCATCCCGAGCAGGCGCTCATCAACGTGAATACGAAGAACATTCTCTTCATCTGCGGAGGAGCGTTCGAGGGATTGGACAAGATCATCTCGAAACGCGTGAACCAGAATCGGATGGGCTTCGACGCCGCGATCAAGAGCACGAAGGATTTTTCGCACGACGAATACCTGAGCCAGGTGGAGCCGGACGATCTGCTGAAGTACGGCCTCATCCCCGAGTTTGTCGGACGGCTTCCCGTGCTCACGACGCTCATGAGCCTCTCCGAAGAGGCGATGATGAACATCCTCACCGAACCGAAGAACGCGCTCGTGAAGCAGTACAAGAAGCTCATGAAGTACGAGGGCGTGGATCTCGAGTTCGAAACCGGCGCGCTTCGCGCGGTCGTCATGAAGGCGATCAAGCGGGGAACCGGCGCGCGCGCCCTCCGATCGATTCTCGAAAACATCATGACGGACATCATGTACGAACTGCCGTCGAAGACGAACGTCACAAAGTGCATCATCACCGAAGAGACGATCACCAGCGGCAAGGAACCGATCTTCGTTATCGAGGAGCGCAAGTCGGCCTAACAGCGCATTGCGGTCTTTGTAGGGCGAGATGTATCTCGCCCCCGATTTAAAAAAACGCGGCTATCGGCCGCGTTTTTTTTTATCCTCACACCGGCAGTTATGTGCTGCGGAAGTTCGTGAACTGAATCGCGAACTCGAGCTCGGCCGCCTTGAGCGTCGCGATCACCTGCTGCAGATCGTCCCTGTCCTTCCCCGTGACGCGCACCTGATCGTCCATGATTTGCGCCTGCACCTTGATCTTCGTGTCCTTGATCATTTTCACGAGGAGCTTCGCATTCTCTTTTTCGATGCCGACATTGAGCGTGATCTTCATGCGCGTCAGTCCCCCGCCGGCCTGCTCGATCTCGCCGAACTTCATCGCCTTCAGGGCGATGCCCCGCTTGATGAACTTGTTCTGGAGGATGTCTATCACCGCCTTCATCCGGAAATCGTCATCGGACACGACCGTGATGTCGTTGTCCTTCTGGTTCAGCTCGATCGTCGTCTTGGTTCCCTTAAAATCGTAGCGCTGGAGTATTTCTTTTTTTGCCTGGTTGATCGCGTTGTCGACCTCCTGCATGTCGATCTCCGAGACCACATCGAATGAATTTTGTCCGGCCATTGGTATCCCTCCCGAAAATATTTGATTTTGTAGTACTGAAGTTACGATATTATTCCGTCACAACCGATTCCGCCATCCATCCATCACAGGTATGCGCGCATTCATCGCCGTCGTGCCCCCTGCGTCAGCCGTTGAGGCACTGCTCACCGTCTGCTCGGAGATACGTTCGATTGCCTCCTCCCTGCGGACGGAATCCGCCGAGAAGCTCCACTTCACGCTCGAGTTCCTCGGCGAGAAGGACGCGACGTGGCTCGCCGCGAACCGCGATGAGCTTGCAACGGCGGTCACCGCGCCGTTTCCGGTGACGATACGGAGCATCGGATTTTTCCCCGGTGTGCCGCAGCCCCGGATCATCTGGGCGGGCTCGCAACCGAACGAAAACCCTGGGCTCTGCCTGTGTGCCGCGTCCGTGCGTGCTGCGTGCACGCGCCTCGGACACACGGCCGATGGGAAAGACTTCCATCCACACATCACGCTCGCGCGCGTGAAATCGCATCTTCACCCCCGCGACATCGAACGGATCGCGTCGATCGCGTTCGAACACGTCACATTCACGTGCACCGAGCTCCGCGTGATCGAGAGCGTCCTGCATCAGCGGGGATCGGAATACAGGACGATGTCTACGATACCGTTGACTGTGTCGGCCGCGTCATGCTAGGGGCGCATGCAATACGCCCCTGCTATGAAAATAACATGACGCTACAATTGGAGCGTGTAGGGCGAAACGGCGTTTCGCCCCGGTTCGACTATCGTACGTTCATTCGGCAGGGCGAAATATCATTTCGCCCTACTATTGCGCGCCGACGACCCACGATGCGGCAACAACGGCTGCCGTTTCGGTGCGGAGGCGTCGGGGCCCGAGCGACACCTGGATGCAGCCGGCGTGCTCGGCTGCGACGATCTCGTCGTCCGAGAATCCGCCTTCGGGACCGATGAAGATAATGGCGCTCTTCGGCGTGCGACGCTTCATGATCTCACCGATGAACAGCATGTGTTCCGTCTTCTCGAACGGAATGAGTTTCACCTCCGATGACGCCGCGTATTCGAGCGCGTTTGCCAGCTTCATCGGCGGGAAGATCTTCGGCAGCACGCATCGTCCGCATTGCTTCATAGCTGCGAGTGCGATATTCCTCCACCGTTCCTCTTTCGCCGACTGCGGAATCGTGTATTTCGTGAGCAACGGGATGAAATGCGAGACACCGAGCTCTGTGCCTTTTTCGATGATCCAATCCATGCGCGAGGGATTCTTCAGCAGCCCCACGGCGAGCGTGATCTCGACCTCCGGTTCGTGGAGGCGCGGATACGCCTTCAGGATCTCGCACTCGACGCCGTACGGATAGATGGAGCGTATCATCGTCTCGTAGACGTGTCCGTTCCCGTCTGCGACCCAGATCATCTCACCCGGCTCCTTGCGCAGCACGCGTGAAATGTGCTTTGCCTCGTCCCCGGAGATCATCACGAAACTGCCGTTGATGGACGATGCCTCGATGTAGAAATATTCCTGTGCCATGCTGGGTTCCGTTGTCTGTGGTGGATGATGCTCAGAGCGCCGCTCCGAGATTGAACAGCACCTCGCCCTTCTCGAAATTTTCCTGGAACGCATATTCAAGGCGAAACACGAAGCTGTATGCGAACAGGAAATGCAGGCCCGCGCCGAATCCGGAGGTGACGTGATGGAGCGACGGCCCGCCGTGCCCGTACCATACGGTTCCCGCGTCGGCGAAGAGCGCGAGATTGAGCGAATAGCGGATGTCGCGGAACTGTTCGATCGGCATCAGCGAGAGGTGGTAATATCGCGGCTTGATGAGGGGCAGATGCAATTCCGCCGAGGATCCGAGAATATGTTCGCCTTCCAAAATTTCATTGAAATGTCCGCGAATGCGGTCGCCGTATCCGAAATAGACATGGCCGTAGTTCGGCACGCGCCCGCCGCGCGCGATGTTGCCGAACGCCCTGCCGGTAAGGATGATGTCGGCGTACGTCGGGATGTAGCGGCGGTAGTCGAACGAGTACCGCTGATAATTGACCTTGCTATCGAGACCGAATTTCGAGGCGCTCACGCGCAGGAACGATCCCCGGCTTGGGTATTCCACGAGGTCGCGCGTATCGTATTTGTACCCCGCTGCAAGCGCCGGATACTGGTCCGTCGCCTCGGACGAGAGCGTACGGCCCGCCTTGTTGTCCGAAACGGTGATCCGGCTGAATTCGGCGTCGAGGGACACGGAACTGAAGAGCGAGAGCCGTTTGCCTACGCCTGCGCCAACGCTGAACCGGTACTCGTCGAAATTCACCCCTCCGCCCTGCGACACGAGGCTCTTGTTCTTCTGCACGCTGTAGGCGATGCGCGCGGACATAAAGACGGAATTGTCGGAGGAAATGGACGGATGGTAGAATCCGAGCGAGACGAACGGATCGTACCCAAGGGCGAACTGGACTGCCGCCTGGGCGGCATGGCCGCCGACATTGTTGTGCGCGAGTCCGAGTCCGTAGTAGATGTGGTTCCAATTATTGTCCTTCAGGCCGACAACGGGAAACGGATAAAAATACCACCGTTCGTTGACGGCGACGATGAGGCGGGCGCTCGAGGAATCCTCGGGCATCACGGAAATGTTCACCTTCGTGAAGAGCTGGAGGCTGTAGATGCGTTCAATGTCGTAGCTGACCGCCTCGGCGGTGATCAGGGAGCCCGGCTTCAGCGACATCTCGCGTTCGATGACGTATTCCCTTGTGACGTCGTTGCCGACAATGAGCACGCCGGACACGCGGAATGTCGAATCGGGAATGGCCGCCGCTTCCGAGGCGCACAGGGGCGGCGCCGCAGCAAAGAGACAGGCGAACCATAAAAAAGAGGCTGAGATCATACTTCCCCAGCCTCGGACATGTAGACGGTAGTGTGTCATTAACCGAGAAAAAATAAATAAATTCTGCCGAGGGCCGTCACTGCCGGGCGCGCAGCCGCCGATGCTCTATGGCAATGCAGCGGTCCATCACTACCCGCAGTCCGGCCGCCTCCGCCTTCCTGGCGGCAGGCTCATTCACGACGTTCAATTGCAGCCAGACGGCCTTCGCGTTCGAGACGATCGCGTCGTCGATCACATCGTCGAGATCGTCCGGATTGCGGAAGACATCCACGATATCCACGGGCTCGGGGATGCTGCGTACGTTCGGATAACATGTCATGCCCGAGATCTCGGTGTACTTCGGATTGACCGGGTACACGGTGTAGCCCTGCCGTGACAAGTACTCGGCGATCGCGCCGCTGTCGCGGAACGGCTTGGGCGACGCGCCGACTACGGCAATGGTCTTGGAATCCGCAAGCAACTGTCGAAGACCGTCATCGTCGATGATCATTCACTCCTCCTATGTATACGATTCAACCGGCGGACAGGTGCAGACGAGCTGCCGGTCGCCGAACGTGTCGTTGATGCGCCCGACGGTGGGCCAGAACTTGTTCGTCTTCAATGCCGCCACGGGATAGACAGCCTTTTCGCGTAAGTAGGGATGGCTCCATGCGTCGCTTGTGGCGACGGCAGCGGTGTGGGGCGCATTCTTTAGAACGTTGTCCGTCTTGTCCGCGGTTCCCGCAGCGATCTCGTCGATCTCCGCCTTGATGGCGAGGAGCGCGTCGCAAAAGCGGTCCAGTTCGCACAGCGGCTCGCTTTCAGTCGGTTCGATCATGAGCGTGCCGGCCACGGGGAACGAGACGGTCGGCGCATGGAAACCGTAGTCCATGAGGCGCTTGGCGATATCACCGACCTCCACGCCGCTCACAGCCTTGTATTTCCTCATATCGACGATCATTTCGTGCGCAACGCGGCCGCGCGTGCCCACGTAGAGAATGTCGAATTCTTTTTCGAGACGCGCCTTGATGTAGTTCGCGTTCAGAATGGCGAACTTCGTCGCCTGCTTCAATCCCGCATCGCCCATCATCTTGATGTACGCGTACGAGATGAGGAGCACATCGGCGCTGCCCCACGGCGCCGCGGAGACTGCCGTCATCGCCGAGCTGCCGTTGATCGGTATGACCGCGTGGCCGGGGAGGAACGGCACGAGGTGCTTCGCCACGCAGATCGGTCCCATGCCCGGTCCGCCGCCGCCGTGCGGGATGCAGAATGTCTTGTGGAGATTGATGTGGCACACGTCGGCGCCGATGGCTGCGGGACTGGTGAGGCCGACCTGCGCATTCATATTCGCGCCGTCCATATACACCTGTCCGCCGTGGCTGTGGATGATCTCGCAGATCTCCTTGATGCGTTCCTCGAACACGCCGTGCGTCGACGGGTACGTGACCATGAGCGCGGCGAGCGTTCCGGTGTACTGTTCGGCCTTCTGCCGGAGATCATCGACATCGATATTCCCGAGTTCGTCGCACTTCACGACGACGACCTGCATGCCTGCCATGACGGCGCTCGCCGGATTCGTGCCGTGGGCGGAGGACGGGATGAGCGTCACGGTGCGCTGCGTCTGCTTCGCGTGGATGAAGTACTGGCGTATCACCATCAGCCCGGCGAACTCTCCCTGCGCGCCCGAATTGGGCTGCAGCGAGACGCCGGCGAAGCCGGTGATCGCCTTCAGGTCCTGTTCGAGGCCTGCGAAGATCTTCGCATAGCCGCGGGCCTGTTCGCGCGGAGCGAACGGATGAATATCCGTGAACTCGCTCCAGGTGATGGGCATCATTTCCGTGGTCGCGTTGAGCTTCATCGTGCACGAACCGAGCGGGATCATTGAATAATTCAACGAGAGGTCCTTGCTCTCGAGCCGATGGATGTAGCGGAGCATTTCCGTTTCCGAGTGGTGCGAGGAGAACACGGGATGCGTCATGAACGCCGAGGTGCGCGTGAGCGGCGCGGGAATGTTCCACGCGCATTGCCGGGAAAAAATTTTCACGTCGGCTGCCGTGATCTGTTTCTTCTTCGCCAAGGCGAAGATGCGCAGCAGGTGTTCCACCGCATCGATGGTGGTGGTTTCGTCGAACGCGACGCCGATCGTCTCGGCGTCGATGACGCGGAGGTTGATCTTCGCATCGAGCGCGGCGCGACAGATCGCGTCGGTGAGCGGTCCGGTCTTCACCGCGAGTGTGTCGAAGTAGACGCCGTTCGCCTGCGCGTATTCGAGGGCCGTGACGCCCTGATCGAAGATCTGCGACAGCGCATGAACGCGCCGGGCGATGGTGCGCAGTCCGTCCGGACCGTGGTAGACGCCGTACATGCCGGCCAAGATGGCCAGGAGCACCTGCGCGGTGCAGATATTGCTTGTGGCCTTCTCGCGGCGGATGTGCTGTTCCCTCGTCTGGAGCGACATGCGGTATGCGGGATGCCCCTGCGCATCGATGGAGACGCCGATGATGCGTCCGGGCATCGAGCGCTTGTGTTCGTCCTTCGTCGCAAAGTACGCGGCGTGGGGGCCGCCGTAGCCCATGGGCACGCCGAAGCGCTGCGCGCTGCCCACGACGACGTCGGCGTCGAATTCGCCCGGCGGCGTCAGGAGCGTGAGGCTGAGGAGATCGGCCGCGACGGCGGCCAGAACGCCCGTCGCATGCGCGCGCGCGATGAAGTCGCGATAGTCGTAGGCCTCGCCCGTGCCGGCCGGAT
>JAVBYH010000263.1 GCA_030824175.1 Bacteroidota bacterium
GGGACAGCTGGGGCTTCATACAAAGCCCGTCGCGTTGTTGAACGTCAGGGGTTTTTATGATCCGCTCATAGAGCAGATCTCGCGCATGGCGGCAAGCGGATTCATGAAGGAGGAGAATCGGTCGATGCTTCTCGTCGGAGCATCGTTGGACGAGGTGCTCGCGCGCATGGAGGCGTACGTGCCGCCCGACACATGCAAGTGGATCACACAGGACAACGTTTGACGTGGCGCTCGCGCCGGGCACGTTACAGCTTCAGTACTTTCTGCACGGCGGCGTGGATCGTTGCAAACTTGTACGGCTTCGCAAGAATCTCGTCCACGCCCAGGCCCGCCATCTGATCCTTCGCCGCGACATCCATGAACCCCGACGACACGATCACCTTCACGTCCGGATTCATTTCCTTGAGCTTCTTGATGAACACATTGCCGCTCATCTTGGGCATGCCGATGTCTGTGATCACGAGCGCTATCGTGTCCATGAACTGGCTGTACATTCTCAGCCCCTCGGCCCCGTCCGCGGCCGCCAGCACCGTATAGCCAGCCGTCTCGAGCGTGTCGTACAGCACCTCGCGTATGAGGTCCTCGTCGTCGACGATGAGAACGGTCTCCCGCGATGCGGCCACATATTCCACCGGCGCGGGAAGGGAACGAGCGGCCCTGTCGATCGCCGGGATGCAGATCGTGAACGAGGTGCCGTTGCCGACTTCGCTCTCCACCATGAGGAAGCCGTGATGACTCTTCACGATGCCGTGAACGATGGCGAGGCCGAGGCCCGTGCCCTTTCCCGGCTCCTTCGTCGTGAAGAACGGATTATAAATTTTCCGGAGCGTCTCCGCATCCATTCCGACGCCCGTATCCGACACTTTCAGCAGCACGTACTCGTCCGCCTCGGCGCCGGCATTCTGCCTGCTCAGCTCCGTGCCGCTCATCGATGCGGCTTCGATGTGCAGAAGCCCCCCGTTGGGCATTGCGTCGCGGGCATTGATGGCGAGATTCAGAAGCGCCTGATGGATGTGTCCGCTCTCTCCCATGATCATCCCGTTCTCGATGTCGATGCTCGTGGAGACGGAGATATCCTTCGGAAGAAAATGGCGAAGCATCTCCTGCACCTGCAGCACGATGTGCGACACGGAGAGGGGCTCGAGCTTCACCTGGTCCGGACGCGAGAAGAGCAGAAGCTGGCGTGAGATCGATGCGCCTCGTTCCGACGACTCGATGATCCGCTCGACATGCTTCTGGATCTTTTCATTCCCCTTGGCGTGCATGCGCAGCAGCTCGGCGGAGCCGAGGATCATGGAAAGCAGATTATTGAAATCGTGCGCGATGCCGCCTGCGAGCGTACCGAGTCCTTCGAGTTTTTGCGCCTGCAGGAGCTGCAGTTCGAGCGTCTTCCGTTCCGTGATGTCGATGTTCATGCCGACGGTGCCGGATATCGACGACCCGTCGCGGAGCGGCGCGACGATCTGATGGTATTGCTTCACGACATCGCCGCGCTGATAACTCACCTCGCCCACGGCAACATGACCGGCGAGTGCGCGCCGGTTGTTCTCCCTCCATCCGCCGCGATGCTCCTCGAGGCCATCCTGCTGCTCGATCGTCCTTCCGAACTGATTCCCCCAATGCTCGATGCTCACCTGGTTCTGGAAGATGACCTGTTCGTCCATGTTCCGCACCCAGAGATCGAAGGGCAGATTCTTCGCAAGCGATTCCCACAGCACCGTCTGCTCCCGAATCTTCTTCTCGTGCAGTTTCCGCTCCGTGATGTCGCGTATGTTCACAACGATGCCGCGAACGTGCGGATTGTCGATAAGGTTCGTCGCGACCGCCTCGAACACGGCCACTGCGCCATTCGCCTTCCGCATGCGAAATTCCGTCGGTATGCCCGTCACCTTGTTCGTCAGCATGCGGGTCATCCCCGCACGGACGGCGTCGTGATCCTCGGGGAGTGCAAGATCGAACGGCGATTTTCCTGTCATGTATCCATGGGGATATCCGAGGACCTTCGACGCGGAAAGGGTCTCGTACACGATGGCGCCGTCCGGTTCGATGATGAGCACGATGTCGGACGAATTGTCGATCACCGCACGGAAGCGTTCTTCCTTCTCGCGAAGAAGGGACTCCGCCATCTTTTTTTCCCTGAGGTCGGTGACGAATCCGCAGACCTTCAGCGGCTGGCCCGCTTCCGAGAGGAGCAGCTGCGCGGTGACCGCACAGGGAATATACGAGCCGGCGGCCTCGCGGAAAGACATCTCAAAATCGACGACCGAGCCGTTGCGCTGGAGTGTTTCGAGGAACACAGAACGAAGCGGCAGGTTTTCGTAGTACTCCATGATCGGCTTGCCGATGAGTTCTGCACACGTGTAGCCGGAATATTTTTGTATCGAGGGGCTGAGTGTGAGAATGATGCCGTCGAGCGACGTCTCGAAATACACGTCCTCGATCTGTTCGAAGATGAACTGGTTTCGCGCGGTCGCAATACGCGCGCTCTCGCCCATCTGCTTCTTCAGGGTCACATCCTTGAACATCGAGAGCAGGGCGGCAGACTCGTCCCCATCATCGGAAATAACATGGGTGGCTTCAAACCAGACCGTGGTGCCGTCGTGGAGTTCGTATTCGCCGTCGTGGAGATCGTATTCACCTTCGTGGAGCTGCGGCACTGGACGGTCCTTGAACCGCTGGAGCATTTTCCGCTCCATCTCCGCCCGACAGCGCCCGGCATAGACGATCGAGAACGGGGACCCCACCAATTCATTCCGGCCCTTCTTCATCATTCTGCAGAACGCGTCGTTGACCTCCAGAATGATGCCCTTCCGGTCGAGTATGCGCAGTCCCTCCTGCGAATGCTTCCATGCTTTCGCCAAAAAGGAAAGCGCCTGTGGCGACGGATGATTACGGTCGTTAATTTCCATACGCTGGGGTAATGGGTGTCGGGTGCGTGGTCTTTGGGACCACCCGCCTCCGGACCGAGTTGAGAGGGGGCGGGCACCTCGTTTATATTCAAATAGTACGCCAAAGTAACAAGGTCAAAATCGAATAAAACGCGCGCTTTTTTGATAACCGGGGTCCCGTCATTGGCCAATATTGTTCAGTGGGACGATGATCATCAAACAGGAACCACGGGCATTGCATGAAACGTATTGACCGGTGATATCACCTGATACTATTTTTGAAGGATGAATTTTCTGACCGCGGAAAATTTTCCCGCATCGATCCGGTAGAAGTAGATTCCGCTCGCCGATGCGGCGGCATTCCACTCCACCGTATATCGTCCGGCGGGCACCGGCTCGTTCAGAAGGTCCGCCACCCTGCGCCCAAGCAGATCGTACACCGCAACATGCACGCGCTCATCGGCGCCGATCGAGAACTGGAAGCGGGTCGCCGGATTGAACGGATTCGGATAATTCGCACCAAGCGAGTATTCCATCGGCGCCGCGCCGGCCAGCACTTCGACCTCGCTGCTGTATTCACACTTTCCGTCCTTGTCGATCTGCTTCAGCCTGAAGGCGAACGTGCCGGAGGCTGACGTCCGGTCGGTAAAGGAATAATCGTGCGGTGCGCCGCTTGTGCCGTTCCCCGCCATGAAACCGACGCGTGCCCACTCCTGCGCGCCGGTAATGTTGCGCGCCCCCGTACCGGCAACCCGCACGACGGGCCGCTTCTCGATCTCGAATCCGTAATTGTTCACTTCCCCCGCCGTTCTCCACGACAACGTGACGACATTCCCCTTCGACGTCGCCGAGAATGATGTTAGCTCGACGGGGAGGGGGATATTATTGACCGCCGCGTTCACATCGAGCCTGCCATAGCCCCATGTGGAATTCGGCACGCTGCCCGTGAAGCCGTCGACGATTGAATTGAGGATGATGGCGTCATAGATCAGCTGCGGTGTGGCAAGCGGCGAATGCTGCGCCAACAGCGCGGCCGCACCGGCGGCGACTGGTGTCGCCATGCTTGTCCCCTCCATCACATAATAGTTCGCGGGACCGGACGATACGCCGTCGTTGTCGACCCAGGACGCGTCGGATTTTGTCAACAGATCCCTGTCGCGCAGGGAGATGACGGCCGATCCCGGTGCCGTAATATCCGGTTTCACAATGCCGTCGATGCGCGGTCCCCGCGACGAGAAATATGCGATGTCCGACAGCGCCGTCGACTGAACATATGAATACGACAAGCCGTCCGAGGCCGTCCAATTCACGCGCGATGTGTACGCGCCCACGGCGAACGCATGATCGGCCAATGCCGGGCTGCCGATCGTCGTATTCGGATCGGGGGCAGCGAAGACGACATTGGTGAACAAGGCGTTGAAAAAAATATGGAAGGGCTGAGCGACCGACGAGGGATTGACGACGCGAAGGTAGAACGTCGAATTGTCCCTCGGCACGAAATAATCGTAGTATGAATCTTCGGACTCCGTTCCGCGAGGACTTTCAGTCGGCGCCGTGCGCGTGCTCGAAAGAAGTGTCTTCTTGGAGTTATAGTAGAGAAGCTTCAATCCGTTATGGGCTGCGCCGTCGCGCCAGACAAGATTCATCCACAGATAGTCTGTATTGGTTCGCGCATTCGTGACAGTGATCTCGATAAAGCCTGTCGTATCGTGTGCGTTCGCGTTGCCTGACATATGGTGACCGTCGGCCGCATCGTTGCCCGCCGCGATGAAACATGCGGCGCCATGCTCGTAGGCATAATCCACAGCCTGGCATTTCATATCGGAACCGTCATGATACGTGTCCCATCCGCCGTAACTCATGCTGATGATCTTCACATCGAACAGGTCGACGGCCGCCATGATGGCCCCGGCAATGGCCGCGTCGGTGGCGCTGCCGTTCGCGTCGCTGCCGATTTTCAGGAAGACGAGGTCGGCATTCGGTGCCATGCCCTTGTACGAGCCGCCGCCGTTGCCTGTGTTCGACGCAGACCAGCCGCCGCGTCCGAGCACGCTGCCCACCACATGCGTGCCGTGGGGTGTATACGTGTTGCGCACCGTCGTGTCGATGGATGCGGGATAATTGGAATAGTCTTTTTTCACAATCGGCGTTGGCAGTTCGGAGGCCGCCATCCTGTCGTCGAGGCCCGAATCGAGAACGCCAATCTTCACTCCGGTACCGGTCCAGTTGTCGGCCCATGCAAGGTCGGCCTTAATCGCCGCGGCCGCATGGTTGTTGTGCGGAACCGCTTCGCGTTCCGCCGTATCGATCCTTTTCACATCGGCGATTGCAAGCACATCCGCGAGTCGATCCGTAGGCAGCAGCGCAAGGAAAAATCCGAACGGATGATTGGCCATCGGCGGTATCCACGACGATGGCGTAGCCCGCACGCCAAGCGCCTCCAACTGACCGAGGAATGCGGGCGTCGGATATGTCGTTGTGTAGATGGCAACGGTGATGAATGAATTGTCGGCTGTCACACCGCGGACGGCGGCTTCGCCCGTCTTCCGGGCAATCCGCGTAAGCAGTCCGCCGCTCATGACTTTCCGATGAAGCTCCGGAGCGAGAGCGGGCGGAGCGGCCGAAATGATGCGTGGTTGAATGGACGTGAGCTGCTGTGCGGACAATGGGAACACGGCAGCGGCAAGCACTACAGACAGACAGTATCGGGCAGTTTTCATTCATCCCTCCTTCAGACACGTTAGTGTTGAGGCGGCGATCGTGCTTTCTGGAGCACAGGTAACCGTAGGTACCATAAGGATACTGCCGGAGGAAATGACAATCCAGTTAGAATATTCTAATGAATATATTCTAACATCCGGCAGTCCCATTGTCCGGTTCATTTCACAAGCACGCAGCGTTTCGCGTCGACAAATCGCGATTGCCCGCCCGTCGCGATGATCCGGTAGATGTACACTCCGCTCGCCGCCGTGCTTCCGTCGAAGTGCACCGTGTACGATCCGGCGGCGTGTTCACCGTTCACAAGCGTTGCCGCCTCCCGTCCGAGCACATCATAGACAGTGATGATCACGGCGCCGGGCTCAGGGAGGTCGTACTGTATCGTCGTCGTCGCATTGAAGGGATTCGGAAAATTCTGTTCGAGGACAAACCGAACGGGTGCCGGACGTGATTGTCTGCCGATCGCCCATTCTCCGCCGAAATTATTCAGCTCCACGACCGGTCGGTGCGCTTTCCACATCTCCCCCATCAATGCGAGCACGTCGTCGTGTGACGACACATGATCGTCCGTCCACGACCATGCGAGCGCACCGGCATATCCCAGACGGAACAACACGTCATACAACGATTCTTTCGGAACGCCGAATGTGTTCCGCACTGCGAACTCCGCGACGACGAGTGGTTTATCCAAGCGCCAATATTCTTTCGCGTGGTGGAATGGTGAAATGGCCCTCCCGCTTCCGATGCCTTCAAAGTAATGCACCGAATAAAAGTCGAGGAGGCCGGCCGAATCTCCGCCGGCGGCGATAAGCCGATCGTCGCGATAATAATTATATGCAGGCCTGCCCGCAGCCGGCACGTCGGTTAGCGTATGGAAGGCCCACGCACCGCATGTTACGAGCGCCTTCGGATCCCTCCTGTGGATCGCGCCGGCGGAGCGATTGATGAAGCGCTGTATGACCTCGAACGGTACGTGCCGGACAGTGCTCCATCCGTATTCATCGCTCATCCCTTCGGGCTCATTGAAGATCTCCCATGCGAGAATGGCCGGATGTCCCTTCAGCGAATCGATCATGGGAATGAGACACTTGTCGATGTAGGCTTGTGTGGCGGACGGATCGGTGAGCAGCTTCACATTGCGGTTGAGCACCGGGGGGCTTGTCGATGAGGTGAGCATGTCGTGTGACCACAGGCAGAGCGTCACACCGATCCTCATCTCGCGGGCGGAATCGAGAACGCACCGTATGTCTTGAATAGTGCCGGCGCCGGGACCCGTCACAAGGCCGTCCGGGCTGAACTCCGGGGTGACTGTGCCGTTCGTGTGCAGCCACCACCGCACCGCATTCCCTCCGTGGTCGTGCACCCGCCGGAGGATCACGGAGAACGCCTGAAGGTCGATTGTGCCCGGCCCCACGTCTGCGGCAAAATCGATCCAGGCCAGATTGGTGCCGCTGATGAAGCATTCCTTATTGCCGTTGAGAAGACGGGCCGGCTGCGAGAACGCTGCGTGTGCAACAACGCACACGGCGAACACGCAGCCGATGAGCGGTCTCACTCGTTCCATGTGTCTGTCCGGAATGACGATGCCGGCAGTCCGTCCGAATTGAACAGGATGCCGGACGATGTATCTGTAAACGCATACCTCACGGCGGCGGGTTTCGGGATGTCGGGATGCGAGACGGCCAGCCTGCCGCCGCGGACGCGCACAACCGCGGGCTTGAATGCTTTGTCCGCTCCCGCAATCATGAATTCAGCGCCTGTATGTTTAAGCACCAGCCCCTTGCCGGCGTTATCGAACGAGAGCACGATAGAATTTTTTTCGCGCTTCATCGACGTGTAGCGGGGGCCCGAGTAGGGCGTCTTTTTCCCGTATGTTTTTGCGAGCGCCCATAGTGCCAGCCGGCGGCCGACTTCCTGCTTATTCCACGGATGGATGGTGCGGGCGCTGCCGATATCGAGCGTCACCGCCATGCCCGCGTTCTTTACGCCGAGAGCGGACAACTGCGCTTCGCGCAGCAGTTCGGACCGCGTCCCCGCACTGTACCCGTACGGGGCGATCTGTACATAGTAGAAGGGGAACTCGCCGACGTTAAATTGTTTCCGCCAGTCGGCAATCATCAAGGGCAGCAGCGCCGCATACGCTTTCGGATCGCCGGTGTTCGATTCCCCCTGATACCAGATGGCGCCTTTGATCGCGTACGGGACGAGGGGGGCGATCATTGCATTATAGATCGCCGACGGCGTGGTGTTGGTGAGGCCGATTCCCTTCGGCGGGTGTGAAAAATAGCCGCTGTCCTTCGCCCCAAAGACAGTGAACTGCCTCCCGTCATAATTCGCAACGGGAAGATATTTCCAAGTTCCGGCGATCGACAGGACGTCCTTCGTGCCGACGGCGCGGAGGACAAGCTGCTCCGGCCTCCCGTATAATCCGCCGCCGCCTTGCGTGTCGACGACGCGAATGGCGATCGACACCACCGAATCTTTGAGGCAGCTGTCCGGCACCGTGTATGACCGCGCGACATTCCACATGCCCCCCGTCTCCATTCCACCGACTCTCACACCGTTGATGAATGTCACATCCATATCGTCGATGGGCCCCAGTTCGATCGCAAGCTGTTTGCCGATCCACGAGGCGGGCACGACGAGTGTTTTCCTGAACCACACAACGCCATCGAAATCCCCCACGTCCGAATTCTCCCACCCCTGCGGAAGCTTCATTTCCCTCCATCCCGAATCGTCGAAGCCGGGCAATGAACATTCATCGTCGTTGAACTTCAATCCCGTCCATTGCGCGTCGCCCGATCGTTTGGACACGTCCATCGTCGGGAATGATCGCATCCACGCCGCATACGCCTCGCGGGTTTCCCTGCCCTCGGCGATTTTTTTCAGCACGTCACGATGCGCTTCGATCGTGGAGATCGATTCGCCGCTGATCCATGGCTCGATCCTGGTGCCTCCCCAGCTCGAGTGGATGATGCCGACAGGAACGCCCAGCGCCTTGTGGACCGCCCTGGCGAAAAAGTACCCGGTCGCGCTGAATTTTCCAGCCGTCTCAGGCGAAGCGGAGATCCAGCTTCCGCCCGCAGTCGATTCGGGAGTGAGCGATATCATGCGGTGCACGGTGAACATGCGAATGGACGGATACACGGCGTTCCTGATCTCCGCCGCAGCATTCATGATCGAATCTGCAGGAGGCCATCCATCCACCGGCATTTCCATATTCGATTGGCCGGATGCGAGCCACACCTCTCCCGCAAGAACGTCCTTCACCACAACCACCGTGTCCATCGTGGTGACGGTCAATGTGAACGGGCCGCCCGCCTTCGGTGTGTTCACTTTCGTTTTCCAAGTGCCGTCTGCGTCGGCGGTCGCCGAGGCTTCCGCTCCCCATGAAGCCTTGATACGAACCGTTGCGCCGGCCCTGGCCGTTCCCCATACGGGAACATTCGATCGCTGCTGCAGCACCATGCCATCGGCAAAGAGCGGCGCGATCGAAAACGAATCATGATGCTGTG
>JAVBYH010000316.1 GCA_030824175.1 Bacteroidota bacterium
GCGGTTCGATAATCCGGTGGCGAACGGTGCGGCGGCAAACGCCGTGCTGGGACAGGCGGACTTCACTTCTTACAGTTCGGGAGCAACTGCATCGACGATGACATCTCCATCCGACTGCCGGATAGACAACGACGGCCGACTCTATGTTTCAGACGGAGGCAACCATCGGATCCTTGTTTTCAATAATGCCGCTTCCAAAGCGAACGGCGCCGCTGCGGACTATGTTCTCGGTCAGCCCGATTTCACCACTTATGCATCCTCCTGCACGCAGAGCACATTCTACGGTCCGGCTGGCATCGAGATCGGGAGCGACAACAAAGTATTGGTCGCCGATGTGTACAATAATCGTGTTCTGCAGTTCGCGTCGTCGTCGCCGTTGCCGGTGGAACTGGTATCGTTTACTGCAGTGACCACAGCGAAAAAGGTTGAAATTCGATGGCGGACGGCGACGGAGGTAAATAATGCAGGATTCGCAATTGAAAAGGCAATAGGAAAAAGTAATACGTGGGAACATGTCGGCTTCGTTGAAGGCCACGGCACAACGAACGCACCGCAGTCATACACCTTCACCGACAAAGCGGGCGCGGGTTCTTTCCAATATCGGTTAAAGCAGATCGACCGCGACGGAAAGTTTGAATACTCAAAAGAAGTTGAGGTAGCCGTTGTTGCCCTGCCGGCGAGCTTTGCACTTTCCCAGAATTATCCTAATCCGTTCAATCCTTCAACGGTTATCGGCTATTCCATCGCATCGACATCGCATGTTGCGCTGCGTGTGTATGATATGCTCGGAAGGGAAGTAGCAGTGCTGGTGAACCGACAGATGGAGCCTGGGAATTACACGGCGACTTTCGACGCATCGCGCATTGCAAGCGGCGTGTATTTTTACAAGTTGGAGGCAGGGAATTTTTCGGATGTGAAGAGATTGAATATCATGAAATAATGCGGCAGGTGACGTTCAAAGCCTGTCACTCGTTTGATCAAACCCGTCAGAATCTTGGCGGGTTTTTTCAATTTCCATATTACAGACCGGGTAAAGTGAGCAAGGCGTTTTTTTCCCTCACAACAGTAGTACGACGCACGTTAAGGCTCCGGAAGTGCCACTGCCTCACAATGGTGTGTCCACTCTGCATTTTCTGGTGCCGGGGATTTCAAGCCAATCTTCAAGCTGGTAGGCCTTCCCAAAGGGTTTAAAACAGCAATTCCGCACTCTTCTTTTTCAAGAAAATTGCGGAACTGAACTGTTTTTGTACCCCCGACGGGATTCGAACCCGTGTACTGGGCTTGAAAAGCCCATGTCCTAGGCCTCTAGACGACAAGGGCAGGAATACAAAGATATGATAGTGGCGGTGAAACGATGTTCTTGGAGAACTCTGGGTGACCAGAGGGATTTGAACCCTCGACCTCCAGGGCCACAACCTGGCGTTCTAACCGACTGAACTATGGCCACCATTGAAACCAGATGGCCCGTATGCACGTGTGCAGACAGACTTAATCTGTCTTATAAGATATTAAAAAAAAAACCCGAAGGCAAGAAAATTTTTTCCGCCCCGCCTACTCTTTTACATCCCCTTCCACACGGTTCCACCAGGCGTCGATCTTCTTTCCGCTCCAAATTGTGAAGAAAAAGAAGGCAATTCCCGCCGCGACGTCCACCACATAGTGGTAGCGGAGGTAGACTGTTGAAATGATCAATAGCGTTCCGAGGGCGAGCATGATCCACCGCGTCCGGATCCGGTCCGTGAACGCAATGTACAGGGCCACGAGCGTCACCTGCGTGTGACCGCTGGGGAAGATGTCGCGCTGAGCGAACGCTACGGCGTTTGTCACGCCCTTCGGAATGGACTCGCCTGTGTTCACGAAATCGCGGAGTGATTCTGTGAGCCAGACGCCCGGCAGGTCGACGTTCAGGAGGCCGAACTCATGGAGCGTGAAGCGCGGCCCGACCCCCGGCAAGAGGAAGTATCCGAGATACGAGAGGTAAAAGCCGTAAATGAGCAGGAAGCCCGCGGTGAAAAACTGCGCGCGGTTTGTGCGCTGATAGAGCTCGATCACCGGCAGGAGCAGGAGCACGTAGTACGAGTTGTAGCTCAGCTGCAGCAGCTCGGTGAGCAGCGGATGCGAGTATTGCGCGATCCAGTGCGTCGGATGCACGCCGAAAATGAAAAAATCCGCCGCGATCAGGTAGCTGTCGTAGTCGATCGGGTGGATGGGGTGCACCATGTAGTACGTCTCCTTGAACACGAACAGGAGCATGAAGATGGGGTACCAATTGTGCAGGAGGCGGAGCCAGCGCGCGTGCGATGTCATGGCCGCGTGCGAGAGTGCAAGGATGCCGGCGATGATCGCAAGGTTGAGCGCAACGAGCGTCTGCCAGATCTCGACGCGTGTATAAAAAAGGCAGTTCAGGAATGCGAGGAACAGGAGGAAGACGAACGTGACGAATTCGCTCGTCGACATTGCGCCGAATGCCTGGCGGAGCCACTGGTTTATGCGTGCAAAGGACGAACTCATGGCGCTCCGTTATGACGGCAATAGATATTTTAAGAGGAGCGTCGCCAGTCCCAGGAAGGACGCAAAGCCGAAGACGTCTGTAAAGGTTGTGACTACCACCGCGGAGGCGAGCGCCGGATCGATCTTCATCCACTTCAGTGCGAGCGGCACGATCGTGCCGGCGAATCCGGCGATGAACATGTTGATGATCATCGCGAGGCAGATGACGAGTCCGAGTACGGGATTGTGATTGAAGGCGCCGACGACGGTGCCTGTGAGCACGCCGTTCGCGACGCCGTTCATGAGCCCGATGCGGATCTCTTTGAGGAACGCCTTGCGCGTGTTGGCGTCCGTGATCTCGCCGAGGGCGATGCCGCGGACCATCACGGTGATCGTCTGCGTTGCCGCGTTGCCGCCCATGCCCGCAACGATCGGCATGAGCGCCGCGAGGACGACGACGGACTGGATGGTGTTGCTGAACAGATTGACGACGCTCGATGCAAGGAATGCCGTTGCGAGGTTCACATAGAGCCACGGGAGCCGACGCCGCAGCGCCACAAGCGGCGCCGTTGAAATGTGCTCGTCCTCCGACACGCCGCCCAAACGGAGGATGTCCTCGCTCGCCTCTTCGGTGATGACGTCGACGACGTCGTCGATCGTGATGCGGCCGACGAGATGACCGCCGAAGTCGGTCACGGGAAGCGAGATGATGTTGTACTTTTTGAAGATCTTCGCGACCTCTTCCTGGTCCACGTTCGTCCGCACATGAATCACGTCCGTGTCCATCACCTTGTAGATGCGCCGGGACGGCGGGAGCAAAATGAGGTTGGCGACGGGGAGCGATCCGACGAGGAGGTCCTTCTCGTCGATCACGTAGATGGCGTAGAGCTGTTCGTTCTGTTCGCGCGCGGCGCGGCGCACGGCCTGGATCGCGCGCTTCACCGTGTCGTTCTTCTTCACGGTGATGACTTCCTTCTGCATGATGCCGCCGGCAGTCGACTCGTCGTACTGCAGCAGCTCATGGAGCTCGGACGAATCCTTCTCGTCGAGCTCGTCGAGCACCTCTTCGGCCATGTCGCGCGAGAGCTCCGCCACGATGTCCGTTGCGTCATCCGACGGCATCTCTTCGACGAGCTCGGTGATCTGTTTCTTGCTCAGCCAGTCGAGGAACTGCTCGCGCAGGTCGTCGTTGAGCTCGGGGAGCACCTTGCCCGCGATCTCCGTGGGGAGCTGCAGGAAGAGGTACTGGGCGTCCTCGAATTCCATCCGATTGAGCAGGTGCGCGATGTCTTCGGGGAATAGGTCGTTCAGGATATTGCGCAGCGCATTATCCGATTGCGATCGGATAAGATCTACGATGTCAGACATCAATTCGTCGTCGACTTCTAGCGTCTGCGGAGTGATCGGTATGGTTTCCTGTTCAGACATTATCCTCGTTCGTCGTGACAGGGGTGATCAAGGAGGCCACGGACAGCAATTGGTTCGACAAGAGGACAAAGTCCGCCACGGTGAGCTCTTCGGGCCGCTGCTCGAGGTTGATCGAGAGCGTGTCGAGGACGTCGGGCGGCACATTGAGGCTCTTGAGCCCGTTGCGGATCGTCTTGCGGCGCTTCCCGAACGTGCCGCGCACGATGGTGCGAAACAATACGTCGTTCTCGGCCGCCGGGGAATAGGGCGAGTCGAAATTCAGCGTCACGACGGCCGATGTGACGGCCGGAATGGGGTAGAACGAGTTGCGCGACACGCCGAAGAGCAGGCGCGGCGCGGCGTAATACTGCGCAAAGATGGAGAGGATGCCGTAGTCCTTCGTGCGCGGCTTGGCCACGAGGCGCTGGGCGACCTCCGTCTGCATCATCACCATGAAATCCTTCACCGCGTCACGCGTGTCGATCACATGGAAGAGAATCGGGCTCGTGATGTTGTACGGGATGTTGCCGATGACGCGGAGCTTCTTGCCGCGTTCGGCGGCGATCGCGCGCAAATCGACGGAGAGAATGTCCTGATGGAGCAGCGTGAGCTTGTCGCCGTACGTGATCTGCAGCATCGCCGACAGCTCGTTGTCCAGCTCAACCGCCGTCAGATGGGGCAGCTGCTCCATGAGCATCGATGTGAGGGCGCCGCGGCCGGGACCGATCTCCAGCACGTTTTCAGTGGGCTGGGCATCGAACGCGCGAATGATCTTTTGGATGACATTCGCGTCGTGAAGGAAGTTTTGTCCAAGTGATTTTTTAGGTCTGCTATGTATGCTCACTGCGTGCGCCGGGGAAAGCCGAGCAGAAGTCTTACACAAGCCGCTCAGGGATGATGGAAAAAGTTGACAGTAATATAAGAACGAACGGCGCCTTTGTCAACCGCGCCCCCGGATGGGCCCCGGATTGGTTGCATATCCTTCATTTTATTCTGATATTTATAATCACAATGAATACGACTACAATATTCGAATTCCTCAGGCCGCTGACGAAAAAGGACAGTTTTTCGACCAAATGGCTGATGTTGATCGTGTGCGCCCTCGTCATGGCGGTGATGTTCCCTTCGAGCATCAGTGTGGAGAACGAGTACGCCCGCGGATCCATTTGGACGGACGCCGATCTGTACGCGCCCTTCTCCTTTCCCTTGTTCAAGGAGGAGCCGGAATACCTTCAGGAGAAGAGCGAGGCGGTCGCGCGCGTCTACAAGGTGTTCGAGAACGAGGCGGATGTCGCGCGCTCGTCGACCGATTCCGTGAGAAAATTCTTCGCGCAGCTTCGCATGATCGTCGACAACCGGAGCGCCGACTCCGCTGCGGTCAGGGATATCACTGCCGCGTTTCCGGTCACGCTCACGAATGCCGAATGGAAAACACTGTGGCATCTGAGAATGGGCGAACGATCCGGCGGCGCGCGGTTCACGCTCGCGACATTCGAGCGCGACGTCCTCGCCGTGATGGACGGCATGTACGCGCAGGGAATCATCGATCTCCGGAGCTCGGAGATCAGTGACGATACTGTCGGCGCGATCCGCAAACATACCGTGGAGCGCATCGTGCCCCTTGCATCGTTCATCGACAGGGACGGCCTTGGCAGGAGAACGGAAGAGTCGTTCGTGGCGCTTTACCGCGGCGACAACGACACCGTGGCAATCGCGTCGAAGATCGTCCTCTCCTTCATCACGCCCAACATCCAATTCCGAAAGGAACAGACCGAGCGCGAGATGCGCTTCGCGCTCGAGTCGGTGCCGCGCACGTACGGCGCCGTCAAGGAAGGCGACCCCATCATCCGCAAGAACGAGCGGATCACCGACGAGGTGAAACGGAAGCTCGACTCGCTGCGCAAATCGAAGATCGCACGCGGCGCGGACATCAATCGCGCGGCGACCTTCGCCGGCAAGTTCCTCCACGCATTCATCATCATGTGGCTCTTCAGCATGTACATCTACATGTTCAGGAAATCCATCTTCCACAACAACGCGAAGCTGGGCATGATCGCCCTGATCATCATGAGCAGCGCCGCGGCGGCGTATGCGACGACGCTCTACGAGGGCGAGCTGCCGATGAAATTCCTCATCGTCGTACCCGTGACGTCGATGCTGCTGGCGATCATCTTCGATTCGCGTGTCGCATTCTACGGCACCGTCGTCACGTCGCTCCTCGTGGCCGGCGTGCGGGGGAACGATTATTCGATCGCGCTCTGCTCCGTCGCCGCGGGCGCCATCGCCGTCTATACGGTGCGCGACATCAAGACCCGGACGCAGCTCTTCCGCTCCATCACGTTCATCTTCGTCGGCTACGCCGTCTCGATCACGGCGCTTGCGCTCGAGCGGTACGAGGCCCCGTCCATCGCCGTGAGCCAGGTGCTCATGGCCGCGGTGAATGCCGTCGTGTCGCCCGTGCTCACGTACGGCCTCCTTATCTTTTTCGAGAAGATCCTCCATGTCACGACGGACCTTGCGCTGCTCGATCTCTCGAATTTCAATCATCCGCTCCTGAAGGAGCTCTCGCTCAAGACGCCTGGCACGTTCCATCACTCCGTGAGCATGAGCACGCTCGCCGAGGCGGCCGCCGCGGCAGTGGGCGCGAATCCGGTGCTCACGCGCGTGGGCGCGCTGTACCATGACATCGGCAAGATCGTGAACCCGACGATGTTCGTCGAAAATCAGAAGGCCGACGACAACAAGCACGAGACGATCAATCCGAAGAAGAGCGCGCGCATCATCGCCTCGCACGTGGCCGACGGCATCCGTCTCGGGCGCGAGTACGGCATCCCCGAAGAGGTGCTCCAGTTCATCCCCATGCATCACGGCGGCACGAAGATCGGATTCTTCTACGAACAGGCGCTTGAACAAAGCCTCGCCCCCGACACGGTGAACGAAAAGGATTTCCGCTATCTCGGCCCGCGCCCCAATTCGAAGGAGGCGGCGATCGTGATGCTTGCAGACGCCGTCGAGGCCTCCACCCGGTCGATCGAAGAGCCCACTGCGGAGAAGATCGAAGAGAACATCTCGGCCATCGTCAAGACGCGCTTCATGCAGGGCGAACTCGATGAAAGCAATCTCACGCTGAGCGATCTCACGAAGATCCGCGAGCGCTTCCTCTCGATCCTGCTCGGCGTGTACCATCCGCGCATCCGCTATCCGGAAAAGGACGAGGCGGACGAGGCCCGAATGGCCGATCAGCGTGCCGCCGACCCCGCTCCCGAACCGAAAGCGAAGATTAAAAAAACTGTCGACGAAAAGCCGCTGCGTAAACGGACGCCGAAGGCCGGCGAGCCATGACGGGCCGCACTCGCCGCGACACGGAGGAATATTTCCGTTTTCTGCAGCTCGAAAAAGGACTCGCACCCAATACGCTCGAAGCCTACCGCCGCGATGTCGCCTCGTACTGCAGCTTCCTCGCGGATAGGAACGTGGCCGGCCCCGGCGAGGCGACGGACGAACACGCCGCCGCGTTCGTGCGCGCGTTGAGCGGCGTCGGACTCTCCGCGAAATCGATCGCGCGCACGATCTCGGCGCTCAAGGGACTCCACCGGTACCTCCTCGGCGAACACAAAATCGCGACGGATCCGACGCAGAACCTCGAACTGCCGAAGATCGGCAAGCCGCTCCCCGACGTGCTGAGCTACGACGAGGTCGAACGCATCCTCTGCGCCGCCGCCCCGTCCGCCGACAAGGAAGGCGGACTCTGGCTGCGCGACCGGGCGCTCCTCGAAACGATGTACGCCACCGGCATACGCGTCTCCGAAGCCGTCACGCTGAAGCGGTCGGACATTTTCGCCGATCAACAGCTCATCCGCGTCTTCGGCAAGGGATCGAAGGAGCGGCTCGTGCCCATCGGGACCCCCGCGCTCGAATGGATCGCCCGATACGCCGACGGCGTGAGGGTGAAGCTCGCCGCGGCGAAGCAGACCGGCGACGCGGTCTTCCTGAATTTCCGGGGGCGCCCCTTGTCGCGCGTCGCGGTGTGGAACATCGTGAAGGAGTACACGCGGAAGGCCGGCATCGACAAGGATGTGCACCCGCATACGTTCCGGCATTCGTTCGCCACGCACCTCCTCGAGGGCGGCGCCGATCTCCGTTCCGTCCAGGAAATGCTCGGACATGCCGATATCACGACGACGCAGATCTACACGCATGTCGACCGCGAACTGATGAAGGCGGAACATAAAAAATTTCACCCACGAGGATAACGACACGCATGCCAGCTCCGCGAAACCGAACGATGACACTCACAGAAGCCGAACAGAAAAAATACCGGTCCCAGCTGCTGCGCCTCGATGCGCCCGCCTCACGCGATGCCATCCTCGACAGGACGATCCATCAGGACATCCTCACGGCCGCCGGCCACCTTCCGTCGGGCTTCGTGGACCTGCTCTTCCTCGATCCGCCGTACAACATGAAGAAGAAATTCAACGCCACGGCGTTCGCCCAGCGCTCCATGGAAGACTATATGGAATGGATGGACCAATGGCTGTCGAAGATCGTACGCTGCCTCAAGCCGAACGCGTCCGTGTACATCTGCGGCGACTGGCGCAGCTCCGCGGCCATCGAGCTCGTGGCGCGGAAATATTTCACGATCCGCACGCGCATCACCTGGGAGCGCGAGAAGGGCCGCGGCGCAAAGGCGAACTGGAAGAACGCATCGGAGGACATCTGGTTCTGCACGATGTCCGATTCGTACGCGTTCAACCTCGACGCCGTGAAGCTGAAGCGCAAGGTGCTCGCCCCGTACACGCACGGCAACGGCGATCCGAAAGACTGGAAGAAGACCACGGAAGGCAGCTACCGCATGACGCACCCGTCGAATGTCTGGACGGACCTCACCGTGCCGTTCTGGTCGATGCCCGAAAACACGGAACACCCCACGCAGAAGCCCGAGAAGCTGCTCGCGAAGATCGTGCTCGCCAGCTCGAACGTAGGAGACGTCGTCATGGACCCGTTCCTCGGGTCCGGCACGACGTCCGTCGTCGCAAAAAAATTTGGCCGCCGCTATCTCGGCATCGAAGTGGACGAGACGTTCGCCTGCCTGGCGCAGAAGCGGCTCGAACTCGCGTCGCTCGACGCGTCCATTCAGGGGATGCGCGGCGGCATGTTCTATGAACGCAACAGCATCGGATGACACCATGAGAAGAATCCTTGCACTGGCCGAAGGCAGGTTC
>JAVBYH010000335.1 GCA_030824175.1 Bacteroidota bacterium
ATTGCCGTCCAAGTCCGCCCAGTCGGCCATCGGCGACAGATGCGACGCCGCCGAGATGCCGCAGGAGGTCTCCGTCATGCAGCCGATCATCACGCTCATCCCGAACGAGCGTGCCATGGTGATCATCTTGTGCGCCTCGCGCATGCCGGTGCACTTCATCAGCTTGATGTTGATCCCGGAATACACGCCCTCGGCCTTCTTCACATCGACGAGGCGCTGCACTCCCTCGTCGCCGATGATCGGCAGCGGACTCTGTTCCGTGAGCCATGCGAGCTCCTTCACCCGGTCCTTCGGCATCGGCTGCTCCACGAACACGACGCCCTTCTCCTTGAGCCAGTGGATCATGTCCAGCGCGTAATGCTTGTCCTTCCACCCCTGGTTGACGTCCGTGGTGATGGGCTTGTTCGTCACCGAGCGGATCGTCTCGATCATTTCCTTGTCGTTCTTTCCGCCGAGCTTCACCTTCAGCACCTTGTAGATGTCCGCTTCCTTCGTCTTCTGGCGCACCACCTCCGCGGTGTCGATGCCGATCGTGAATGTCGTTGTCGGCGTGTTGTTTTTGTTGAAGCCCCAGATGTTGTACCATGGCTGGCCCATGATTTTGCCGACGAGGTCGTGGAGCGCGATGTCCACCGAGGCCTTCGCCGCCGTATTGTTCGTGGCGATCGCATCGACGTCCGAGAGGATCGATTCGAGCTCGAAGGGATTGTCGTACCGGCTCAGGTCGACGCGCTTCAGGAAGGCCATGACGGATTCCTGCGACTCGCCGAGATACGGCGGCATCGACGCTTCGCCGTACCCGATCACGCCGTCGTATTCGATCTCCGTGAGCACGACGGGGGTCGTCTTGCGCGACATGGACGCCACGGTGAACACATGCGTGAGCTCGAGGGTGTAGGGACGGTACGTCAGTTTCAGTTTCTTCGGCTCCTTCGAGGCAAACGAGAACGGCGCGGAGAAGGCCTTCATCGGGTTCACAAGCATCGATGCCCCGGCGATCGCGCCGGCGGTCTTGAAAAATTTTCGTCGTGTGGTGGTCATGGCTGGGTTGAAGTGTGAGGAGCAATCATTGACTGCGGTAGTATAGGGAATTTAGCCAATAAATTCAATCGCGGCGGGCGAGTTTCGACACGCGCGCATCTGTGTACATACGGCGTGAAGGTATGATGAAGAAATTGTGAAGATAACGTAAATATATTTTGCAAATGCACCGATTATTCCATATTTTGTCACGACCTGCAATAGCTGGTCCGCACTTGTCACACTCGTTCAGCGATACACACATTCATCACACACACATTCCGACAAACTACGTATGAGACTCGACCGAATAATCCAAGCGCTTCTCCCCCACGACGAAAAGTTCTTTTCGTTCTTCGACGAATCCGCACGCATCATGGTAGAGGCAGCCGCACTCATGAAGCAGCTTCCCAAGTTCGACACGGAGGTCCGCACGAAAGTCGTGGCCCAGATCGAACAGCTCGAACACGCCGGCGACATCGTCACGCACAAGGTGTTCTCCGAACTGAACAGCACGTTCGTCACGCCGTTCGATCGCGAGGACATTCAGATTCTCGCCTCATCGATGGACGACGTGATCGACTTCATCCAAGGAAGCGCCAAGCGGTTCCTGCTCTATAAGATCGAGGAGTGCCCGCCCGAGATGGCCGCGCTCATCGACACGCTCTACGCATCGGTGCTCGAACTGCAGCACGGCGTCTCGCTACTTGCCGACCTTCGGCGCGTGGACGACCTGAGGTCGATTATCCTGAAGGTGAACCAGTACGAGAAGGATGCCGACGCCATCTTCGCCCAGGCCATCGCCAACCTGTTCGAGAACGAGAAGAACCCGATCTACATCATCAAATTAAAGGAAATGTTCGTTACGCTCGAAACCGCAACGGACAAGTGCGACGACGTCGCGAATGTCTTCGAAACCATCCTGATCAAACACGCCTAAGAGCATATGTTCTCACTTATCGTTTTCATTGTTATCGTTGCGCTGATCTTCGATTTTCTCAACGGGTTCCACGACTCCGCGAATTCCATCGCGACGATCGTCTCGACCCGGGTCCTGACGCCGAGGAAGGCCGTCATGTGGGCCGCATTCTTCAACCTCGTCGCCGCATTCATGTTCGACGTGCATGTCGCCAAAACGATCGGCAAGGGGCTCATCGAGTTGAGCGCGGTGACCGAATACGTCATCCTGAGCGCGCTCCTCGGAGCCATTGCGTGGAACCTCATCACATGGTACTACGGCATTCCCTCGAGCTCCTCCCATGCGTTGATGGGCGGATTCGGCGGCGCCGCCGTGGCCCATGCCGGGTGGGACGCGATCATCTACGGCGGCTGGACGAACACGCTCATCTTCATCGTCGTCGCGCCGATGATGGGCATGGCGATGGGCTTCATCATCATGGCCGCGCTCATGTGGATCTTCCACAAGCGGTCGTCGTCGAAAGTAAACGGGGTGTTCCGGAAGCTGCAGCTCGTCTCGGCGGCGGCCTACAGCCTCGGCCACGGCACGAACGACGCCCAGAAGACGATGGGCATCATCACGACGCTGCTTGTGACGGCTGGCGTGCTCAAGACATTCGAAGTCCCGTACTGGGTGATCCTCTCGTCGCATTTCGCGATCGCGATGGGAACACTCTTCGGAGGATGGAGGATTGTGAAGACGATGGGCCAGAAGATCACGAAGCTCAAGCCGTCGGGAGGATTTGCGGCCGAGACCTCGGGTGCGATAACGCTTCTCGTGAGCGCCTTCTTCGGCATTGCCGTGAGCACGACGCATACGATCAGCGGCGCCATCATGGGCGTCGGCGCGACGAAACGCGCCTCGGCCGTACGATGGGGACTCGCCGGCAACATCGTCATCGCGTGGATCCTGACGATCCCCGCTTCGGCGCTCGTCGGTGCGATAAGCTATTATATCATTATGATGTTCGTGTAACGCGGCGAAATTCGCCGTCAGCCAATGACGGCGAATTTCGTGTACGGCTGAAGCACCTTCGGCACGATGACCTTGCCTTCGGGCGTCTGGTTGTTCTCCAAAAGAGCGGCCATCACACGCGGCAGCGCGAGCGCTGATCCATTGATCGTGTGTACGAATTCGGTCTTGCCCGACTCCGCCGAACGGTAGCGGATCTTCGTCCGGCGCGCCTGGAACGATTCGAAATTGCTGCACGACGAGACTTCCAGCCACTTCTCCTGCCCCCCCGCCCACACTTCGAGGTCGTACTTTTTCGACTGCGTAAAACCGAGATCCCCCGTGCACATCAAGAGCGTATGATACGGCAGTCCGAGCTGCTGCAGGAGGTATTCCGCGTCCGAGCGGAGCATTTCGAGCTCCTCGTACGACGCCGAGGGCACCACGAGCTTCACGAGTTCGACCTTGTCGAACTGATGCAGGCGGTTCAATCCCCGCACATCCTTGCCGTACGATCCCGCCTCGCGCCTGAAGCACGGCGTGTACGCCGCGTAGCGCAGCGGCAGCTGCTTCTCGTTGAAGATCTCCTTCGCGTGATAGTTCGTGACGGGCACCTCAGCCGTCGGGATGAGGAACAGATTGTCACGGTCGCAGTGGTACATCTGGTCTTCCTTGTCCGGGATCTGACCCGTGCCGCGCGCACTGTCTTCGTTCACGACGATCGGCGACTGGAGTTCCGTGTATCCCCGCAGCGACGCCTGGTCGAGGAAATAGTTGATGAGGGCGCGCTGCATCTGGGCGCCCTTCCCCACGTAGAACGGGAAGCCTGCGGCTGCGACCTTCACGCCGCGCGCAAAATCGATGATGCCGAGCGCGTCGGCAAGGTCCCAGTGCGCCTTCATCGGGAAATCGTGCGCGGGTTTCTCGCCCCACTCGAAGACGACCCGATTGTCGTCGGGCGTCGCGCCGACAGGCACGGAGGAATGCGGAAGGTTGGGCACCGTGAGGAGCACTCCTTCGAGATCCGTGTCCACGATTTTCAGTTCTTCGTCGAGCGTCTGGATGCGCGCCTTCACGCTGTTCATTTCCTCGATGATCGGCTGCGTGTCCTCCCCCGCCTTCTTCATCTGTGCAACCTTGCCCGAGACCTCGTTCCGCCTCGCCTTCAACGCCTCCACTTCCTGGATGATGCGCCGGCGCTGATCGTCGAGCTCGACGATCTTGTCGATGTTGTCGGTTTCATTCTTTGCGGCGATGCCTTTGCGGACCACCTCGATGTTTTCGCGGATGAAGTTTTTATCGAGCATAGGAGTGTGTGGAGTTTGGGTTATTGCGATACGATGTGAAGCCTGACCATGATCGCATCGGAGTGAATGTCCTTGTTGACTACTTTTTGGGCGGCCACCGGCTTGACGGTGGACTTGCCGGCCGAATACAGATGCTGCGTTCCCGTGAGCGGTGCAGCACCGAGCTCGTTGGCGCAGATATATTTTTCCTTCATCACGCCCGAGGCTGCGCTCGAGGACGTTTCATAAAACTCCCCGCAGAGCACGAAGGGAAAATCGACGAATTGGGGGAGCATCGCTACGAGTTCCTGTGCCTGCTTTTTGCGTTCGGCCGGCGACTGGTCGTCGACCTCCGTGGAGGCGAAGCCGACGCTCTGGAGGCCCACGTCGATCACCGTATAGGCGAGCGAACGGCGCACCTTCCCTTTGGAGACCGGCAGCGATTCCACGGTGCTCTGCCTGATCGGATACACGCTGAACACGGCGTTGCCCGAGTCGAAGCCCTTGTAATACCGTGCCACGCCGAAGAACGGATTCATATCCAACTGACGGGCAAGCTCGCGCACCGCGTCGAAATCCTTCTTCCCTTCCATCGGGCGGTCGATCTGCTGCACGGCGACGACGTCGGGCGCGAACATTTTCACCCACGAGGCGAAGCGCTTCACGCTCTGCACGTCCGTGAGCGCGTGGAGTGTGTTGATCGAGAGGATCCTCAACGAGTCTGATTGCACTTTCTTCTCGACGGCGATCGGCGGTGCGGGCTGCGCCGGGGGTGCGGGCGCGGCCTCCTTCGGTCCCGCGCACGAGGCGAACAGGAGCGAAACAACGATGATGATATATGCGTACTGCAGTCTGGCGTTCATATGTGTGTGTGACTGTCGGGAATTGTAGGGCGAAACGGCGTTTTGCCCCGGTTCAAAAGTTGGTACGGCCGTTTGGCCGGGCGAAATATCATTTCGCC
Organism: Bacteroidota bacterium; assembly: GCA_030824175.1. Lineage (GTDB taxonomy): Bacteria > Bacteroidota > Ignavibacteria > UBA10030 > UBA8401 > CAISDA01. The sequence continues at coordinate 5,177 of JAVBYH010000335.1, forward strand.
CTACAAAACACATCAATTGCGCGTGACAAAATGAAGGTCGCGGCTGAGGGCCTCCAGGCCCGCGTCGATGGACAGGGGCGTGAAGCCGAACTCCCGGCAGGCTTTCCCCGTGTCGAACCCCGTCGAGAGCGGCCGGGGTGCTCCCTGGCCGAGTTCCGCGGACGTCGTCTTATGGATGAGCGACACGTCCAGCGCAAACGCCCTGGCGATCTTCACGGCGAACTCGTACCGGCTGAGACGATCGGCGTCGCACACATGATAAATCCCGCGTGCATCATGTTCGATCACGTTCAGCACGGCGGCGGCCACACTGCCGACATACGTCGGATTGCAGACCTGGTCCGTTGCGCACCGGATCGTCGTGCCGGCGCGCAGGCTCGAGATTACCCACGTGGCATAATTATTCTTGAGATTCACGCCGGTGCCGAACAACAGGATCACGCGGAGGATCGCATGCGGCACGCCTCCGGCAAGGAGGGCATTCTCGCCCGCGAGCTTCGTCTTCCCGTAATAGTTGACCGGATTGACGCGATCCGCCTCCTGGTATGGGCCGTTCTTTCCGTCGAACACATAGTCCGTGGAGAGGTGGATCACCTTGGCGCCGATGAGGCGCGATGCCACGGTCAGGTGTTCGATGCCGTTCACGTTCACCCGCCATGCCGCGTCGCGCTGCTGCTCGCAGATGTCGACGCTCGAAATGGCAGCCGCGTTAATGATGATGTCGGGCCGATAGCTTGTGACGAGGCTCTTCACATCGCTGCGATTGGTGATGTCGAGCTGCGTATAGTCGAAGAGCTCACGGTCGAGATTGAAATTCCTGTGATGCGACGTATGGAGCACTTCATAGTCGGTCGTATGCCCGAACTGTAAGGCGAGCCGCTGTCCCACGAGCCCGTTGCTTCCGCACACAAGCAATCGCTTCATGGCGCCGCTTTCATCGCCGCAAGGACGGAATATTTTTTCTCGCCCGCGGCGCGCGCGGCAGCCGATGCGCACGCGCCGGCGAACCGGGCCGCCTCGGCGATCTGTTTGTCCGTGCTGAAGCGCTGGAGGAACGCCGCGCCAAAAATATCCCCGCAGCCGACCGTATCCGGGTTCTTTCCTGCCGGCGCGGCCTCGACAGTATGCGTGATTGCCGATTTGTGCTGCGCCTCGTACACCGCGGCGCCCTTCTCGCCGTGTGTGATGCACACGGCCTGCACCATGAGAGGAACCATCTGCTTCACGAGCGCGTCGACGTCGGCGTATTCCGCCGTCAGTCCGAGCGCCTCATCGCCGTTCATCTGCACCGAATTCATCATGAAGCACCACCGCCGCCAGTCGGCCAAGGGCCGGCGGGAGCGTGTCGCATCGGCGTTCACGCCGAGCGTCAGATTGTGAATGTCGAGGTGGACGGGCGTGGCCTTCGCGCGCACCACCATGCGAATCTCGTCGAGCGTGTCGACGGTGATGTCGAATCCCGACATCATATTGATGAGCACGCCATTCACGTTCAGGAACGGTTCGATCTTCGCGAACGGGATCGGGGCTGAAATTTTTTTCGCGCACACGGTGACGACGTCCCCGTTCGGATAGAAGTGCACCTCGTTCGATTCCTCGCGCGAGGAATAAATGCCGGAGATGTCGACATTCTTGTACGTCGCGAGCGCCGTCTTCACGCCGTAGTAGTCGCGCTCCCCCACGCCGAACACGGGGAACACCGTGTCGGTCTCGGAGGCGAGCGACGCCATTGCCTTCACCGAATTCATGATGCCGGCGTACGTGCGCTGTTCGTCCTTCCCCTCGGGGTGGCGGACGTCGATGCAGAAATGGCCGATGATCGTGTATTTCATTTCTTATAGACCGCCTTCGGATCGAACAGGATCTCCCCCGTTTCGCGCCAGTTGTTGCCGCCCTCTGTCACTTCGCGGTAGAAGCAGGTGCGCCGGCCGGTGTGGCAGGCCGCGCCGCCGATCTGGTTGATGCGCAGCAGGAGCACGTCCGCGTCACAGTCGAAATGCATCGAAAGCACCTTCTGTACGTTGCCCGATTCCTCGCCCTTCTTCCACAATTTTTTGCGCGAGCGGCTCCAGTACACAGCGTTCCCGGTTTCGAGCGTCAGGCGGAGGCTTTCCTCGTTCATCCACGCCATCATGAGGATGTCGCCCGTGGCGTCGTCCTGCGCGATGGCGGGAATGAGGCCGTCTTCCGTGAATTTCAACTCATCGAGTAGTTTCATGTCCTGCTTCCCTGGTTAGTGCCGCATGATGATCTGTTTCGAGCGGAGATAGTCCTTCGCCTCGGCGATCGTGTGCTGACGGAAATGAAAGATCGACGCCGCCAGCACGGCATCCGCATGGCCGTCGTGGAGGGCGGCGTAGAGATGCTCGAGCGTGCCGCAGCCGCCGCTGGCGATCACGGGGATCCGCACGGCGGAGGTGACGCGCCGAAGGAGCTCCACGTCGTAGCCGTCCTTCGTGCCGTCGCGGTCCATGCTCGTGAGAAGGATCTCTCCGGCGCCGAGCGATTCCACGCGCTGCACCCATTCGACGACGTCGAGGGGCGTGGGCGTCCGGCCGCCGTTGACGAATACGCGCCATTGTCCCGGCGCAACCTGTTTCGCGTCGACGGCGACGACGATGCACTGCACGCCGAACCGCTCCGCGCCGTCGCTGATGAGCTCGGGCGTGTTCACGGCCGCCGTGTTCACCGAGACCTTGTCGGCCCCGCTGCGGAGCATTTCGCGCATGTCCGAAGTTGTGCGTATCCCCCCGCCGATCGTGAACGGGATGAACACCTCTTCGGCCGTGCGCCGCACAACATCGAGCATCGTCGCCCGGTTGTCGGACGACGCGGTGATGTCGAGGAACACGAGTTCGTCGGCGCCCTCGGCCGTATAATATTTCGCCTGTTCGATCGGGTCGCCCGCGTCGACGAGGTCGACGAAGTTCGTCCCCTTCACGACACGGCCCCGGTCCACATCGAGGCATGGTATGATTCGTTTTGCTAGCATGCGTGTCAGATCCTGCGCGTCGGACCGAGATCGTCCAATTCTTTTTCATTCATGCGCCACAGCTTCTGGCACGGAAACTTGTTCTCGTAGAGCGCCTTGCCCACGATGACGCTGTCGACGCCGTACTTCTCGACTTCCTGGAGTTTGATGAGGTCCTCGTACCCGGAGATTCCGCCCGAGGCGGTCACGCGGAGGCCGGACTGGATGGCGATGTCCTTCGTCGATTCGATGTTCGGTCCCTCCATCATGCCGTCGCGCGCGATGTCCGTGTAGACGATGCGCTTCACGCCGAGCTTCTTCATGGCGAGTGCGAGCTGCACGGCGCCGATGCCCGTATTTTCCTTCCACCCCTTTGTCATCACGATGCCGTCCTTCGCATCGATGCCGACCGCGATCTTGCTCGGGCCGAACTCTTTCACGCATCGGTAGACGAGATCGGGATTCTCGATCGCCGCGGTGCCGATAACGACGCGCGCGACGCCGATGGAGAAGAGTTCCTTCACCTGCTCGTAGGAGCGGATGCCGCCGCCGACCTGCACCGGGATGTCGATGGCCTTCACCATCCGTTCGATGCACGCCAGGTTCTTCATCGCGCCCTCGAACGCGCCGTCGAGATCGACGACGTGGAGCGTCTTGGCGTTCTCGCCGCGCCACAGCACGGCCATGTTTGTCGGATCGTCGGAGTAAATTTTCTCTGTGCCCGGTTCACCCTGCACGAGCCGGATGCATTTGCCGTCTTTGAGATCGATAGCGGGAAAGATTAAGAGCATAACAACACCTTGGCGATAGTAAGTAGATCAGAATTTTGATGCGAAATTTGCCAGCATCCGGAGTCCCGTCGTCTGGCTTTTTTCGGGGTGGAACTGGATGCCGACGATGTTCTCCTTCTGCACGACGGAGGTGAACGGGAACGCATACTCGGTCGTGCACAACGTGACATC
>JAVBYH010000076.1 GCA_030824175.1 Bacteroidota bacterium
TACCGTCATCGTCGCGAATACAGCGCCGCCGACGCTGAAGATCAATGCGGAGAAAAAATAGGACGATCCGTTATTTCATCGACCTGATGCGCACTTCGATCCCAGGCGCCGATTTCAACAACTCAACCAGCTTCTTCGTGTCCGTCTCCCCGAAATGATAGGGATAGAGGATCTTCGGCATGACCATACGTGCCGCCGCGGCGGCCTCTTCGGGCGTCATCGTATAGGGAAGGTTCATCGGCAAAAAAGCGATGTCGATCTTCTTCAGCTCGGACATCTCCGGTATGTCGTCTGTGTCGCCGGCAACGTAAATGCGTGTACCGCCGATGGTGAGCACATAGCCGTTCCCCTCGCCCTTGGGGTGGAAGGGGAGGCCGTTATCGCGCATATGCCTGATGTTGTATGCGGGCACTGCGTCGATCTTCAGTTTGCCGATCGTGCGCGACTCGCCGTTCTTCATGACGACCGCACCCGGGAGTTTCGGCGAGCAGAGCGCCGTCGCGATCAGTTGTGTGTCCTTCTTCCGGATCTTGTCGATCGTTCCAACATCGAGATGATCCCCATGATCGTGCGTGACGAGAATGATGTCCGCCTTGGGGAAGGCACCATAGTCACCGAGCATCCCGAACGGATCGACGTAGATCGTCTTCGACGCATGCGTCAGCAGCATCGAGCCGTGGCCGATGAATGTGATCTCCACACTCCCGGCCGATGTCCGAATTGTATCCTTCTCGAGCGCCGCCGTTACGGTGCTCAGTGCGAATGCGAGGATAATAAGCAACTTTGTCATGTGTGCCTCCTTGATGTTAGTGGCTGAGCAAGTCACCGATCGCCGTCATGCTGACCGCGCCGCCGGTTGAGGTGGGATCCTTCAAGTTGAAATGGGCGCTGGCGTGGGCGGTCTTGAGCATGTCTTCGACAGGAAGGTGCTCGTGCACGCCGTAGAGGATGCCGGCGCAAAACGCATCGCCGGCGCCGACGGTGCCCTTGATATCCTCGGGCCGCACGGGTATCGACGGCACGTAGCAATACTCTCCTTTGGCGGTCATGGCGATCCCGCCTTCGGGAAAATGTATCACGAGCTGTTTGTTGATGCCGAAGGACATGATCGTTTCCGCGGCTCTTCGGAGATGCCCGGCGTCGATCGCTCCATCGCGGCGGATCGGTATCGCCGCGATGCGCTCCGCTTCAACTTCGTTGATCGTAAAATAATCGACATACCGCAGGCAGGGCACGACGAGATCGGTGTACCGGGTGCTGTCCTCGGACACAACGTCGACGGATGTTTCGTACCCATTCTCTTGCAGCCCATGCAGGACCCTGGCCGCCTTCGTGCCGAACTCTGCGTCGGGGGCATCGAGCGCGTCGAGCAGCAGCAGGTAGCCGAGATGAAAGATCCTGGCGTCGATGCCGATATGTTCGAAGTACGATGCATCGAAGAATTGGTTCGCTCCCCTGTAATGGAAGAACGTCCGCTTGCCGTTCGATCGCACTGTCATCACGTCGGTGTACGACGTCAGCGCCTTGTCCGTGCGGCTGATGAGCGACGTATCGATGCCGTTGGATGTGAACGCATCGACGATGCACCGCCCCGTTTCGTCGTTCCCCACGAGGCCCATTGCGAACAGCGGAATGCCCGTGTCGAATCTGGCGATGTCGACGAGACAGTTATGCGGCGCACCGCCCGGACATGCCTGGATCCGTTCGATGTTTGCCAGCATCCCTTCCTGCGGAAGGGTGTCGATGATCTTCACGTAATCCATGATCAGGTTTCCGCCTGATATTATTCCTGTTCTCACCATGCTCCCTGCCCCCGTCATGCCTTCCCGCCGCTGCCGAAGATGCTCATCTGTCCGGCGACGACTCCGCCGACTCGCTCCTGAACCTGCAGCATGATGTCGGGGAATGCGTTGTATTTGAGTTCCACATCGCTGTTCGTCACTGCGTGCTTTAACGTGTCGATCGCCGCCTGGGCCATTCCGGTGAAGAAATTGATCTTCGCGATGCCGAGCGTGATGGCCTTCCTGAAGTCGTCATCGGGGATCCCCGAACCGCCGTGCAGGACGAGGGGGATGCCGGCTTTTTCTCTGATGGCGTCGAGCCGCGCGAAATCGAGTGCGGGCGCGCCCCGGTATTTTCCATGGGCGTTGCCGATCGCGACGGCAAGGGCGTCGATCTGCGTCCGCTTCACGAAATCTTCCGCCTGCGCCGGATCGGTATACATCGAGGCGTCGATCGTGCCCATCAGCTCACCGCCCTCGGAGCCGCCGACGGCGCCGAGCTCGGCCTCGACGGAAATATCTGCGGCATGGCACAGCCTGGCGATCTCGCGCGACTGCGCGATATTCTCTTCGTAGGGAAGGTGTGAACCGTCGAACATGATCGACGTGAAACCGCATCGCACCGCCCGTACGACAGTGTCGAATGTCAATCCGTGGTCCAGGTTAAGAACGATCGGTACGTCGGATTTTTGGGCGCGGCGTATGATCGCCGCGGCGATCACCTCCATGTCGACGTACGCGAGGTGGACCTCGGCGAGATTGAGAATGACGGGCGAACGCATGCGTTCGGCGGCACCGACAACTGCCTCGAGAAACTCCGTGCTGAGCACGTTGAACGCGCCCACGGCGTATTTTTCCGCGGCGGCGGGTGCAAGGATTGTTTTTAAATTTATGAGAGCCAGAATGAACCCCGTTATTTGATGAATTTTTTATAGTCGGTGCAGAGCAGATGCGCTGGGAGAACGTCCTCTTCGATGGCGGGGAAACGTCCCATCGGTTCAAAGAATCGGTTGTCCGCAGCGTCGTCGTTCACCATGGACACCTCGCCGACCAACACCGTTCCCATTCGTTGTTGACCGTAGAACCGATGATACAATCCCTGGGTCAGTGTAATGCTCTGCCCCGGAGTGAGTGTGACAGTTCCGCCGGCCGCGACAGTCGTTGCATGTCCGTCGATGGAAACAGTGATATCCTTACCCGACAACCCTTCGTTCTTCGTCGAACCGTAGAGCTGGATGACAAGGTTGCCGCCTCCGCGGTTGATGATGTCCTCCATCTTGTTCCAGTGGAAGTGCATCGGGGTGACCTGCCCCTCGCCGACGATCATGATCTTTTCGGCATAGGCCTTGGGGTATTTCCGGCTCCCGAGTTTGCCGTTACGCAGCGTGAAGAGGAGGAGTCCCGTCTTGCGGAAATCGCCGGTCCCGAAATCGGTGATGTCCCAGCCCAGCCCGAGATCAACGATCTCTCTCGCAACTTTTTTGTGTCTCTTCCAGTCGTCGATCGAGTAGTACGCAAACACCGGCAGAGGGAATTTCATCGAGGCGAAAAATCCGACGGCCTCGGTTAGGAGTGCATTGATCTCCGATCGCTTCATATGTGCTTAGTCCAAATAGTTGTGGATGATTGATGTGAACAGATAGCTGCCCCACGGCAGGCAGTCTTCATCGATCGTAAAGCGCGAAGAGTGCAGCGGGTGGGTGATGCCGAGGCTGCGGTTCCCGCAGCCAAGATGGAAGAAGACACCGGGGACCTTTTCAAGATAGTACGAAAAATCCTCGACACCGAGCGAAGGGAGTGTTTTCACATGGATGCGCTCTTTAGGGAGGATCGTGTCGAGCAACCCCTGGAACTCGCCCATCAGCGTATCGTCGTTGATCAGCATCGGATACCCCGGCGTGTGACCGATGGTGATCCGGACGCCGTAGGCGGTCTCCTTGCTTTTGCAGATGTCGACAAGCATCGACAATGCCGTGTCCCGCACCGCCTTGTTGAATGTGCGTAATGTTCCCCTGATCGTCACCGTTTTCGCGAGCGCGTTCGGTACCGTGCCGCCGTTGATCATGCCGAATGAAAGCACCGCGTTTTCAAGCGGGGAGATGCTCCGCGACATGATCGTCTGCAATTCCATGATGATTCCCGCCATGATCACGATCGCATCCTTCCCTTCGTGCGGATACGCGGCATGGCTCGAACTGCCTTCCACCTCGATCGTCAACGAATCGCTCGACGCATTCAGCGCCTGGTGCCGGATTTCGACATGGCCCGGCTCGAGGTACGGCATTACGTGCAGTCCGTAGATCGCGTCCACTCCCTCGAGGCAGCCGTCGTCGATCATCCGCAGCGCGCCGCCGTCTTTTTCTTCGTCGGGTTGAAAGAGGAACGATACCCTGCCGCGCACCACACCATGCTCTTTCACATGCCTGATGGCGCCGATGAGCATCGCGGCGTGGGCGTCGTGGCCGCATGCATGGGATACGCCGCTGTTCACCGAACTGAAGGGCAGAGCGTTTTCCTCTGCGATGGGGAGCGCGTCGATGTCAGCGCGGAACGCAAGATGCTTGCCCGGCAGCCCTCCTTCGATCGTTGCGATGATGCCTGTGTCTGCAACCCGCCTGTGCCGCACGCCGAGCGCGGCAAGCGTGTCGCTGATGTACTGTTGCGTCTGATATTCCTGCTGGGAAAGCTCCGGATGTCGATGAAGGTGGCGCCGGATCTGCCGGATGTACCCCGCATCGATCATCGATAGGTTCTGGTCCATAAGCTTGTGCGTATGACCGCCGTCTGAAAAAAGTGCGTCGCGACCGACGATTGGATGAAGTATCCCAATATAAGAAAATGTTCCTATGTATTGCGATGAGTGCGCAAAAAAAAAATCCCCGCTCCCGATGGGAGCGAGGATGTCGTGTGCTGCCGGATGTGATGCATTGCTCCAGGACGCAATTCGCGTCCCGAGTGTCCGCGCGATTCGTATCAGTTGTACGGGCTCGTGAAGAAGACCATTCCCCGCGGCGTGCTGCTGATATCCAGACCTACCAATGCGCCGCCCCGAAGCCAGACCGTGATGCCGGCCTTGCCCGGCTGCCCATCGTTCATATAGCTAAGCTCGCCCGTGCCGACATAGATTGTTTCCTTGGGCTGGCCTTTTGCAAATCTGATTTCGGTCACGACTCCGCTTGTGTGACGTGCATCGACTTCATCTTCCAATCCGCCGGTGAATTTGAATTTCAGAGACTCTTTACCTGCAAGAAAATTCTGAAGCTGTTCCAGGACAAACACGTCGGTGGCGACCGGATATTCCGTTTCTTCGATCCTCATCCTCATTCCGGAGGGAAGGTGCAGTCTGAGATTTTTCATGTCGGCCGTATTAAACACCTCTTCAACCCGGGACATCGTTTCTTCGACATACTGCGGAAAGCCGTGCTGAGCGTACGCAGTTGTGAAGGAGAGAGCCAGTATGACTGTTGCTGCAAAATTTTTCATGGTAAGAACGCCTTTCATGAGATGCAGTGTAAGTGCAGATGAACATTGCGTGTCCGATCCCGCCTTTGTTGTGTGCAATATACCCTTTGTCAATTCAAATGTCAACAAAACAGTCTTGCTTGTTGACATGTCCCTGGCGATATTACGCATTGTTCGGTACGCACTCATTTAATCGCAGCGGGAACATATGACACGTAAACAAGTACTCTTCACGATCGTCGGGATCGGTTGCATCTTTTTGAACGGATTGACGACGCACGCACAACAACTGTATGCGAAAAAAAACGAGAGCAGGGAACTCGTGTTCTACGTCGGCACGTACGCGCCGAAGGGGACGGGTATCTCGATCTTCGCGCTGGACACAAAAACAGGCGGACTGACATTCCGCGGCGCGTCGACGCCGATCAGGAATCCGTCGTACATCGCCGTCCATCCGACAAATACATGGGTGTTCGCCGCGAGCGAGGTGCGTCCCGGAACGGTGAGTGCATTCAGGATTTCGGGAACCGACACGCTTGCACTCATCAACACAGTTTCATCGGGCGGGGAGGATCCGTGTTACGTGAGCGTCGACAATTCGGGGAAGTACCTTCTTGCGGCGAACTACAGCAGCGGTTCGGTCACGTCCGTGCCCATCCATGCCGACGGTTCGCTCGGAGCTCCCGTCTCCACCATAGCAAACACGGCAACGAGCGTCAACCCGGCGCGACAGTCCGCTCCGCATGCCCACTCTGTGCTTCCCTCGTACGCACGCGATCTGATCTATTCGGCGGATCTCGGCGGCGACCGGATCTATTCCTATAGAATAGACACGGCGACAGGAATACTCTCCGCCACCTCGACGGCCGCGGCGGCTCCCGGTGCGGGACCGCGGCATCTCGTTTTTCATCCGAATAAAAAATGGGCCTATGCTGTGAACGAACTCGCCGTCTCCGTCGAGGAATTTTCGATCGATCCCGTGTCCGGAGCGCTGAGCTCCGTGTCCACGACGCCGATGCTGAAGGAGAACAACAGCAATGCGACTGCCGCCGATATCCACATCGCGCCGTCGGGCAGGTTCCTCTACGCGTCGGTGCGCGATCCCGAAAATATCATCGTCGTGTTTTCAATCGACCGGAACACCGGGAAGCTCACGCGGATCGGGGACGTTCCCACTGGGGGCAGAGGCCCGCGCAATTTCGCCATCGATCCTGCGGGAATGTTCCTCCTGGTCGGCAACCAGAAGACCGATACGATCAACGTCTTCCGGATCGACGAGAAGTCCGGCCTGCTGAAAGCCGTTGGAACACCCGTCGCCACACCGTCGCCTGTATGCATAAAATTTGCGGACTGACGCCGGTAACGATGATACTATTCGAAGAGCCACTTCAGGAAATCATTGAATTTGTCCTCGGTGCTCTTTGTCCTGGACTGGGTCTTGCTCCATTCCGCATAGCGGTCGCGTGTCGTGATCCCGAGAGGGCCTTCGTAGATGCCTCCGCCGATCCGCCCATCGTAGACGCGGACGGCGACGACGTTGTCCTGACCCGGCCTCAGCACGCCGGCCGGCACTGTGTATGCACGGAGCCGTTGGTATTCATCGCGAGGCATATTCCGTCTCGGATCGATGCGCATGCTTCCCGTGCGGCCGATGAGGATGCCGTTGACGTATGTTTCATCGAAATCGTCGATCTTGCCGAGAAGCATGACAAGCGGTTTGTCCGCAAGCTCCGCGGGAATCCGAACGTGCAACCTGTACCAGGCCATGCCGTCGTACTCCGGATAACCCTGCGTCTCCCATAATGCGGGCGCGAAAAGCGTTCTCCACTTGCTGTCGTCAAGCGACGGGTCCAACCATTTCTCCGAATCGCCCGTTTTAAATTTCCACACGCCGGCAAAGGAAACCTCGGGAACAAGATAGTCCGATGATGCATACAAGCCGACGGTGCCCTGCACGATCCCGCCGCCCAGCTGATCGTCATACACGCGGACGGCAATGACGTTATCGCCGGACGTATTGAGTGTATGCGGCGGGATGCCGATAACGATCTCCGTGTTGTAGGCTGTTATGACGTCGGGCGGGAAGCCGCCGTACGCGCCGATGAGCGTGCCGTTGAGATAAATCTCCGAGACGTCGTCCACACACCCCAGACGCAGCGTAAGCGCTGTTGCGCCGGCCGCGGCTGGCACCCGGAAATGTTTGCGGTACCATGCGTATCCGTCGTAGCCCGGATATCCATCATCCTCCCAGGCGCAGGGAACGAAGATTTCCGCCCACTTCGAATCGTTGAATGTTGAAGCGGCCCGGTTCATGCCGTCGCCCACTTCGAACTTCCATTTTCCCCGGAGATCGAGGACGGTCTTGCCCTCGTCCGCCGCCGAGACGGAGAATAACGCAAGTGTCAGGAGCGCGTATATTTTCCCGTACCGGCGGTTCAACGAGCGAAGGGTCACAGGGAGAAGTGCTGTCACGATGTCCTCGACGGTTTAGTTAGAATCCGATGCCTGTGCGTCGGTGCTGTCATCCAATGCGGTGAAAAATGCATCATTGTCGTTATACTGGCGTATCGGTGCATCCTTGAACCGTTCCGGGTGGTAGAAGACCGCCTCCGCCAGGCACGCCATGTAGCGGAGCTTCGGTGTCTTGCTGTTGGCGGCAAGATACCGAAGCTCGTTCATGATGAGTGGAAATTCCTCTCCGGGGAGATCGAGCTTCATCTTCGTTACAAGGGAGAGGGCTGATTCGACGACGCCTTCGTTCGCCAGCCCCAGCGCGCGCCCGAAATTCCTGTCTATCCGCACCCGCTCTTCGGGCGTAAATTTTTTGAATGCGTGAGCCGGCATCTGTGCCTGCGTAAAATCGGCAGCGGCGAACATCAATATTCCTGCAAGCAGCATCTGTTTCGTTTTCATGACATCCTCCTGGTGAGTGTGTGGTAAGCATCGTGTTGACTACCAGGTGTTACGCCAGGGCGATCCGGAAGTTGTCATGGCGAGGTAACAGTTTGTAAAAGAATGTCACGGCCTCAGGCGATCAATTTGTATCCGATGCCGTGGATGGTGAAGATGATTTTGGGGCGGGATGGATCGTCTTCGATCTTCTGCCGTATCTTCACCACAAAATTGTCGATCGTCCGCGTCGTCACGGAGTCGTCATATCCCCAGACCTTTTTCAGGAGCTCGTCCCGGCTGACGGTTTCGTTCCTGCGCTGCCAGAGGTATTTCAGCACCTCGAACTCTTTCGGCGTCATCGTGAATTCGATTCCGTCCTTCGATCCGTTATACGTGGAAAAATTGACGGAAATGTTCTTCAGCGTCATGACGGTGTCGCCGTCACCGGCCGGCCGCGATCGCCGCAGGAGTGCGTTCACACGCGCAATGAGCTCACGCAGACTGAACGGCTTGGTGACATAATCGTCCGCACCAAGTTCCAGTCCGAGCACCTTATCGATCTCGTCGCCCTTCGCGGTCAGCATGAGGATCGGTGTGCCGACCCCTTTTTCGCGTGCCTTGCGCAGGATATCGAATCCGGACATGTGCGGGAGCATCACGTCCATGATGACGAGATCGAAGGTCTCCCGAAGCAATGTGTCGTACCCGGCGCCGCCGTCGCCGCTTACCGTCACGTTGTGGCCTTCGAAGACGAGGTTGTCGCGCAATCCGCGCGCCATCTGGGGTTCATCTTCCACGAGAAGTATTCGTGCCATATGCGTTATCCCTTGTGCGGAGGAACGGAGCCGGGTGCGGCCGG
>JAVBYH010000320.1 GCA_030824175.1 Bacteroidota bacterium
GTTCGCAATGGATACGACGGTCCGCCGACTGGACGGCACGGTGATCGACGTGGCGCTGCACATGCGCGTCGCACCGGGATGCGAAACCACGTATTCGCGCGTGCTCCTGTCGCTCCACGATCTGACGGAGCGCCAGAAGATGCAGGACATCATGCAGCGCACGGCAAAGCTCGAATCACTCGGCATCCTCGCCGGGGGCATCGCACACGACTTCAACAACCTGCTCGGCGGCCTTTTCGGCTACATCGACATGGCACGCGAACTCAGCGACGAGCATTCGCCGGTGAAACGCTATCTCGACAAATCGATGCAGGTCTTCGATCGCGCCAGGAACCTCACGCAACAGCTCCTCACGTTTGCCAAGGGCGGCATGCCGGTGCGCAGAACGGGATCAATCGCCCGGCTCCTGCGCGAAACGACGACATTCGCGATGAGCGGTTCGGCGGTCTCGTGCGACCTGCGCATCGCGGACGATCTGCGGCTCTGCTCATTCGACGAGAACCAGATCGCCCAGGTGATCGACAACATCCTCATCAATGCGCAGCAGTCCATGCCCATGGGCGGCACGATCGTCGTAACGGCCGAGAACCACACCGTTCTTCGCGGCCGGACCGGCAGCGTCGCGTACGTCCGCGTATCGGTCGCCGACACCGGCACCGGCATCGCGCGGGACCATCTCGCGCGCATCTTCGATCCGTTCTTCACGACAAAGCAGAAGGGCCACGGTCTCGGCCTGGCGACCTGTTATTCGATCGTGCGCGCGCACGACGGCTTCATCGACGTCGATTCGGAAGTGGGACGGGGCAGCACATTCACACTGTATCTTCCCGCGACGGATACGGCGCCTGCCGACGAACCGGCGACGGCGGTGCGGCCTCACACCGGCACAGGCACGATCCTCGTCATGGACGACGAGGAGTTCAACCGGGAGATTGCACGAGAGATGCTGCGGTTGATGGGTTACGATGTGCATGAAGCGGCCGACGGGCAGGAGGCGCTGCGCCTCATCCGGGAGGCCAACGAGCGCGGCACGTCGTACGATGCGATCGTGCTCGATCTGACGATCCCCGGCGGAATGGGAGGCAAGGACGCCGTCGCCGAGATCCGCAAGCTCCATGCGGCAACGCCCATCTTCGCCTCCAGCGGATACTCGGACGATCCGGTCATGTCGGCCCCGGCGGACTTCGGCTTCACCGACAAGCTGGCGAAGCCGTTCAGGGTCCACGACATGACCTCGCTCCTCAACAGATATATGGAGCCGGGCCGGGACGTTACTTCTGTATGATGAGCCTCTTGGTTTCGATGAGGCCGCCGGCGGTGAGCCTGTAGAAATACACGCCGCTGGGAAGCGCGCGCGCATCCCACTCGACGGCATGCGTACCCGCCTGTGTGCGTCCCTCGGCGAGCACGGCAACTTCACTTCCCAGGACGTCGTACACGGCAAGCCGCACCTGTTGCGCCGACGCGAGCGAGTACCGGATCGTCGTCGAGGGATTGAACGGGTTCGGATAGTTCTGGTGAAGCGCAAAGACTCCGGGAACGGACACATCACCCGCCACTCCGGTCGCGAGAAGTTCCGCGTCCATCCGGTTCACGTTGAACCCGCTCGCGTCGATGAAGAATTTCAGTGTGTGCACTCCCGCAACAAGCTTCACAGGCCCGGAGACCGTGGACGTCCATGTCTGCCATCCGCCTGTCGACGGCACGGAGAGCACGCCGGTCGCATCCACACCATCGATCTCGATGTGGAATTTTCCGCCCCCCGCGCTCGATGAGGTCCGGACGCTGAATTGATACGTTCCCGATTGCGTCACGTGCACGGTGTACGACAGCCACTCTCCCGCCGCGGTCCAGCCGACATTATACCCTCCACCCGCGTCGGTGCACGCCTCCATATCCACGTTATCGGTGCGATATGTGTTGCCTGTGTTGCCGGCGTCGGCATCATGATACGCCGCACCGGCGGCGCCAAGGTCGTAGTTTTCAATTTCTATCTGCCCCGGGATCTGCGCGGCCGCGATGCCGTACGGCGACACTGCGGCGCCTCCGCCGACAGTGATTGCGCTGACGGACGATGTCGCCACCCCGCCCTGCGAGTCTGTCGCCCTCGCCGTGATGCGGTATGAACCGGGAAGCACATTCCTCAGCACCATCGAGTACGGCGCCGTGACCGCCGCGCCGAGCCTCAACGCGTCCTGATAGAACTCCACTCTGGAGATGGTGCCCGTGCCCGCGGTTGCGGCGGCCGTCAGCGTCAGGTCGGTGTTCGCGGCGACCGATGCGTTGTTCACCGGACTCGTCAGCGTCACCTCGGGCGTCTTGTCCGTATCCTGATAGACGCGGACATAATCGATGTAATACTTCTGCGGGAACACCGTGGAAAGATCGGGATTGCCGGGCCAGTTGCCCCCCACGGCAAGGTTCAGGATGATGAAGAATTTCTTGTGGAACGCGGCGAGTCCCGCGGGCGTGATGTCGATCGCACAGAACTGCACGTTGTCGAGGAACCATGTGATCTTCTTCGCGTCCCACGTAACGGTGAAGAGATGAAAGTCGTCGGCGAACCGTCCCGACGGGAGGCTCCTGCTCAGTCCGTACGACGCGTGGCCGTTGGCGTCCCAATGCGCCGTGCCGTACGTCGTCCTGTCGCGCGCGCCCGAGCCGCCGATCATTTCCATGATGTCCAGCTCGCCGCATTTCGGCCAGCTCACCGTCGAAATGTTGTCGCCGAGCATCCAGAAGGCCGGCCAGATGCCCTGCCCGTAGGGAAGCTTCATGCGCGCCTCGATTTTTCCATACTGCCACGACGCGTGACCCTTCGTGACCATGCGTGCCGATGTGTAGAAGCTCCCCGAATAATTTTCCTTGATCGCCTTGATCACGAGCATGCCGCTGTCGACGTACGCATTCTCCGTACGATCCGTGTAATATTGGAGCTCGTTATTCCCCCATCCTCCGGCCCCTTTTTCAAACGTCCATTTGAAAGGATTGATCTGTGTGCCTTCGAACTCGTCGGACCAGACGAGTTTATAGGTCTGCGACAGGAGATGCGACGGGAATGCGGCGAACAAGGACAGGAACATGGCGAATCGGATAATTCTCAGTGTGTGCATCGAAGTCTTTCACAATAATAACTGTGTGTAAAATATATGGAACGTGCAATAATCGTGCTACAAATGGAAGGCGGCAATACGCCGCCATTCCAACGTTCCCGTTCCACCCCCGGGGCTTCCGGTTATTAAATCAATAACGTCCGCTTATTAAATCGATAACTCACAGGCGGTGCATTTTTATCACACGCAGCTTGCGCTGCATACCTCCCGTGAGTATCTTATGAGAGCATGATGCCGGCACACGCCGGCCACCACACACGCGCGGAGATAAAGAGATGGGCACACCGAAAGAGACTCCACGAGGCGATCAGGAAACGACCGCCGCATTGCCCCCGCTTCCCTCGGCACGCATGCACCGGCTGCCTCCGTACCTCTTCGGAAGCATCAACGCGCTGAAGATGAAGCTGCGGCGCGAGGGGAAGGATGTGATCGACCTCGGCATGGGAAACCCGAACGACCCCACACCGCCGGTGATCGTTGAGAAGCTGCGCGAGGCCGTGCAGGACAAACGCAACCAGCGCTATTCTGTGTCGCAGGGTGTGCTGAACCTGCGCAAGGAATTCGCGCTGTTCTACGACAGGTACCTCGGTGTCGGGCTCGACCCCGAATCCGAAGTGATCGCCACGCTCGGCTCGAAAGAGGGCTTCAGCCATCTCTGCCTTGCGGTGCTCGGCCCCGGCGACCTCGTGCTCACGCCGACGCCGACATTTCCCATTCACATCTACGGACCCGTCATCGCCGGCGCGAATGTCGTGGGCGTATCGATGGATGGAGGCGAGGACTTTTTGCTGCAGCGCATCGCCGACATGTGCCAGACGATCTCGCCGAAACCGAAGGTGCTCATCCTGAATTATCCGCACAATCCGACGACGCGCGTCGTCGAACTGAAGTTCTTCGAGGAGGTCGTGCGCCTGGCGAAACGTTTCGGCTTTTACATCATACACGACTACGCGTACGGACTGACGACATTCGACGGATACAAGGCCCCGAGCATCCTCCAGGTGCCGGGCGCGAAGGAGATCGCCGCCGAAACGTTCACGATGAGCAAGGGCTACAACATGGCGGGCTGGAGGATCGGCTTCACCGCCGGCAACAGACAGATGGTGAAGCTGCTCGCCGACATCAAGGGCTATTACGATTACGGCATCTTCCAGGCCGTGCAGATCGCGACAGTCATCGCCCTCCGCCACTGCGAGGACGCGATGCACAAACAGGCGGCGCTCTACGCGCAGCGGCGGGACGTGCTGTGTGACGGGTTGAACCGGGCGGGATGGTCGATCACGCCGCCGAAGGCGACAATGTTCGTGTGGGCGCAGATCCCCGAACAGTATCGGAGTCTGGGGTCGATGGAGTTCGCGCGGCAATGTCTCAGCACTGCTGAGATCGCCGTGGCGCCGGGCGTCGGATTCGGCCAGGAAGGCGAGGGATACGTGCGCATCGCCCTTGTCGAGAACGACGAGCGATTGAAGCAGGCGGTGCGCCAGATCCGCCGCGCTTTTCCGAAACAGGGATGAATCGCTTCGACGACGGAAGAGCGGCGCCGGTCGCGCACCACCGCTCGACCGGCCGTACATGAAGAAGGCCGCCCACTCCCTGCGGCAGCCTCCCTCGTGCATGATCCGATGGCGTGATTATTCAGGCAGTTCCTGTGCGGCGATCTGCATTTCCTGCGCTTCCTCGAACGGAATAATTTCAAACGGTTTCGGGTCCGAGTACTGATTCGCAAACCATGCGCAGACGAGGCGCACGCGCTGGCTCTCGTCGAAGCGGACGGCCTGCTTCACGGCGAATGTTCCGCGCGCCGCGCCGATCTTGCTCAGCGACAGGGCGGCCACGATGCGCGATGACTCGTTCGGATCGTCATGGAGAATAGCCATGAGGGGGATGATGCCTTCCTCAAACCGCAGCTCGCCCAGCATGAAGGCCGAGCTCTCGCGCACCCCTTTATTCTCCGAGGCGAGGTTTGCGATCAAATTCTTTGCGACTTTTTCCCTGTCGATTTTGGCAACGACATTATCAGCGGCGAGTGCCGGCGTAAGGAACATGACCGCTGCAGCCAACAACACGATAGCTTTTTTCATTTGATCCTCCTTGTGTAGCATTGATGATGTGTCATCCGTTACCGTTGTATCTAAGCTAACGAAGCCAAGGAGGATTTGTTACAACTTTGTGATGAGTGTACATAAACGTGTGGTGAACTGCACGAGGCCCGCTGCGGGCGGCTTGCTCCACCATTCCCAGAATCCGGAGGCGGCACCATCCGGACGCATTTTCCCGGTTTTTTACGCAAATTAAGGATTTTTCGCCATGAAGGAAGTTCTCCATTTTTTCTCCTGGGTCGGCGTGGCCCTCATAACGCTCCTGCCCATCATCAATCCCGTCAGCACCGCGGTGCTCCTGCTCGGCATCAGCGGTCATCTCACCGAAGAGGAGCGGAACCGCCAGATCACAATGGCTTGCGTGTATATGACAGGCATCCTCCTCGCATTCCTCATCGCGGGACATCTCATCATGGTCGCCTTCGGTATCTCCATCCCCGGCATACGCATCGCGGGCGGACTCGTCATCGGGCTGCTCGGATTCCGCATGCTCTTTCCCGACGAGGGGCAGATCACCGGCGAAGGGAAACAGGAGGCCCAACAGAAACGCGACATCTCCTTCAGTCCGCTTGCCATGCCGAGCCTGGCCGGCCCCGGCTCCATCGCCGTCATCATCACGATGTCCTCGTCGATCGACGGCCGGCGCGGCATCGACAAGTTCTTCGCCTTTGCGGGCGTTGTGCTCGCGATCTTCATCACCGCGGCGATCTCGTGGGTCGTGCTCCGCGGAGCGGTCTTCCTTCGCCGCTACCTCGGCGTGAACGGCGTGAACAGCCTCGCGCGCATCATGGGATTCCTCCTTGTCTGCATCGGCACACAGTTCGTCATCAACGGCGTGCGCGACCTCGTGCTCGACACGTCCTTCTGGCAGGAATAAGATGATCCGTTGAATGGTCTAATTCTCCATCACCCACTCGCTTGCCTTCCCGTGAAATTTATACATCACGGTGCGGTCTTTGATTTTCAGAATGACCATCCCGGCGAGTGTGTCTCCTTCATGCAAAAAATGGGCGGTCCCGTCACTTCCCTCAACAAGCGCCGATTGACGATTCGTATTTCGCAATATCCCCGTCAGCTTCAGCGGGGGCGGCATCCATATCGGCACTGGGACCGCGGGTTCTTTCTTCTTTACTGATTTCTGCTCAGGATCCGTAGTGAACCTGAACGGGTCTCGCATGGTGGGCTCGTACACATATTGCTCATTCAACGATGCTGCATGTATATCATTGACTGTGATATTCTCGTCTCCGGCAGGTTCACGTTCATAATAAAAATGGTCATACACCTGATACAGGATGGTTCCCCACACTCCAAGGAGTAAGATTCCCAGCAGCCATACTATTTTTTTATTGTTCTTCATCAGTAGACAGTGATCTTCCCCTCAATCATACAATGCAGCGGCTGCGTGCCGACTGGATCGGAGAGCATTTCCAATTTGATGATCGAGACCGGGAGGTCTCCGGTCTCGATGGCATTCACAAACATTCCGGCCTGGTGATACGCTGCCGTAAAGCTCACTCTGGTTGTGGTCTCCTTCGCCTCATTTATTTCCCTCGTCCCCAAGGGAACAAGCGATTCAAACTCGATGCCATTCTCAGTCGCTTTCGTATTCAGATATTCGAATGCACCGGCTTGATTCCGGCCGTATCGTTTGGAACTCCGAGTTAATATAAGGGAGAGATTTTTCTTTTGCGCGTGCAGTGCCCGCTTTTTACCCTGCAATTCCCCGAGAGTAAGAGTCGTTTCTTTTCTCCGGCTGATTTCCTGATAAAAAGCGATCGTCCCGCTCATCCGGTCGGCAAGCTCGAAGACAAGAATCCAAATGAATGCCATCGTTATCGCGGCAAGAGTGAAGCGATATTTTTGCTGTATGATCATATTATTTCACGATGCAGCTGATTGAAAATGTCACACAATGCGGGAGTCTGCTTTGAATTGCCGTTAACTGCTCACCTTGCACGGGGAACCCCGAACGGATCAATTGAATATCACTGAATGTCATGTCACGCCCCAGCGCGTTGAGAAATTCGGCCACATGTTCATTCGATTTCGCGTATCCCGAAAGCACGATCGTCGATTTCTGTTTCTCCGTGTTCGATAGTGTCAACTTCGACAGCCACACTTTTTCCGGAGTGACTTCGGCCAGCACGTGAATGACCCTGGCGATATTCGATCTGTATGATAATGCCGTTCCTCCCCTGGTCTCCTTTTCGAGAGTGTTTACCTGTCCTTCCAAGGCCGCAACATCCATGTCAAGCGATCCGGCATTGAGGACCTTTTCGTCAAGCAGTTCGCTCTGTCGTTGCAAATACATCGATGCGCCGGTCTGTGCGACCAACAGAAAGAATACGATTGCTCCACATATCAAAATGGCGCGCTGCACGATCTTTTTCGAAAACCCCGTGCTCATCGCATCCCTGTCACCGGGACTCAAGAGATCGACAGGACTCAATTCCGGCAGGATTCCTTTCAACGCAAGACCCGCAGCCAATGTATACTCCGTCGATATTGCGAAGGGCGAGAAGGCCGTGTCGGTGCGTCGATATGCCTGAGGAATCTCTCCGGCCATCACGGCACCACCCTCTTCCGGCTCCGAATATTGGTCTTCATAGACGAGTTCACGATCGACGACTCTGCCGTCTTCCAATGAAGTCATCAAAACGAACCCCTGTGAGAAATAATGGAATCGTGCAATCGATTTCCCGCCGGTACACCAGATGCTATTCAGGGCATCACGCAACCCGGCGCCCAAAGCAAGAAGATCGAGATTGGCGGCCTTGCAGAATGCCCTCAGTTCCTCCACGTCGGTGTTCTTCTTCACAAAAGTGATTTCAACGGAGATCGACGATCCCGTGCGCCCAAAAATTTCATACCCATAGGAAAGCTCCTGGAATCCGACGGGAAGCTTCAAGAGCGTTTCATGGTGTTCCTCGATCCAGGCATCGATGTCCGTTACACCCGATGGAATCTCGGCCCTCACACTCTTCACGCGGTTCTGGGGGACCGTCGCTGCGGCATACCGGGTCGTCACCTGATGCGAATGCAGATGATCCCGCAAGCATGCAGCCTTTTGCTCCAAACCGCTATTCGCATCGAATTGGACCGTTGCATGATGCCGCACACGATATCGTCGTTTGTATTTGTTGAATGTCGCCCCGAAGCATTCGAGTTCGACGATCCTGACCATATCGGTCCGATATTCGATGCCCAGCATGCGATTGATGCCGGACAGTCTATAGAGATCGATCGATGTGAGTCGTTCAAGCGAAGGCACATTCATTAATCGAGGTTTCTTTCTTTATCCGGCAGTTCGACATTCTGGAATGCTTCACCGTAGGAAATATGGGGTGTCACGTAAATCACCAGTTCCGTCTTTCGTATCGTTTTGGAGGATGAAGAAAACAGTGCGCCCAGGAGCGGAATGGATCCGAGCAGCGGGACCTGCGATCGCGACTCTGATTCGATTTCCTGTATCAATCCGCCCAGCACGATCGTCTCCCCTTCCCTCATTTCAACCGTGGAGCTCATCGCACGGCGGTTGATCGTCGGAGGCACGGCCGAAGACAGCGTGCCGACAGGTGTCTTGAAATCGGGTTTGATCTCAACGATGATCAGGCCGTCGGCGCCGACATACGGCGTGAGTTCCAATTTTACATCCGCTTCGATCGTTTGGAACGCCTGCGTCTCCTGAAACACCGTCTGCGTCTGATCCCGATACGGCGTCGTTGTCTTCAGGATGTAATAC